>JAJAZJ010000161.1 GCA_026785795.1 Pseudoxanthomonas sp. | reverse complement strand
GCTGGCCTGACTTTCCACACCCTGCCAAATGGCCCATGTGTATAGGTGTTGTAGGTAACTACCATACCAGTAAAGGCGGTGCCAGCCGCATTGCCGTTACGGAGAAGGGTCATGGCGTGTCAGCTAGCAGCAGAAGGGGTGGGATACCGCTATAGAGGCGGCCAGGATGCGGTGGTCGGCATCGATTTCGCGATGGGCGCCGGGGTCTTGGGCCTGTTGGGGCCCAATGGGGCGGGCAAATCAACCCTGATGCGCGTGCTGTCCACGTTGACCAGGGCGACCACGGGACGGGTCAGCTGGAACGGTGCCGACATTGCGCGCCAGCCAGATGCCCTGCGCCGCGAATTGGGCTACTTGCCGCAGGATTTCGGCGTGTACCCGTCGCTGACCGCGCGCGAATTCCTGCAGTACCTGGCGGCGGTCAAGGGATTGCATTCGCGCGAGGTGGGCGAGCGCGTCGTCGATTGCCTGGCGAAGGTGGGACTGTCCGACGCTGCGGATAGGCGCCTGGGTGATTTTTCGGGCGGCATGCGCCAGCGCGTCGGCATTGCCCAAGCGCTGATCAACCAACCGCGTCTGCTGATCGTGGACGAGCCCACGGTTGGCCTGGATCCGGAAGAGCGCATGCGCTTCCGACACCTGATCAGTGATCTGGCGGCCGACCGTCTGGTGATCCTGTCCACGCACATCGTGTCCGACATCGAGGCCAGCGCCACAACGTTGGCGGTGATGTCGAAGGGTCGGCTGTTGTACTTCGGCCCGTCGGCCACGCTGTTGTTGCAGGCACGTGGCCATGTCTGGGAGCGAACGGTGACCGAATCCGCCGTGCCCGCGGCGCGTGCAGGACGGGTGATCAGCAACTCACTGCGCGTTGAGGGCGGCATGAAGCTGCGCATAGTCGCGTCGGAATCTCCATCCGACGATGCAATCCTATGCGTCCCCGACCTAGATGAAGCCTACTTGTGGCTGCTGGCTCGCGACGGGGCACGCTGACATGGCCGCGCTGCGGCGATTCGTCGCCATCCTGCTGGCCGATCTGCGCGACCGCACGCGCAGCACGCGCTTCTGGGTAGTGCTGGCCCTGGTTGGCTTAGCGACGTGGTGGTGCTTTCCCGCACTCGAGACCGGGAAGGTTGCTGTTGGCCTGGACGATACACGCGCCTATTACTCCAGCGCGTGGGCGGGTCTGTCACTGGGGCTGATGTACTCGACCGTGCTGGCGTGGCTGGGGTTCTACCTGGTGCGTGGCACCCTGGTCCGTGATTTCGACACCCGCGTGTGGCAGCTGCTGGTAACCACGCCGATGACGCGTCCAGGCTATCTGTTGGCCAAATGGGCTAGCCACATGGCGGTGTTCACCCTGGTGATGCTGCTGGGGCTGGTGGTGGGTGCCATCGCGCAATGGGTGCGCGCCGAAGATCGCAGTCTGGACGTGCTTGAGCTGGTCAAGCCAGTCCTGGTGCTGGCGATGCCGTCGCTGACCCTCACTGCGTTTTTCGCGGTGCTGTTCGACATGGTGCCAAAGCTGCGGCGCACCGGTGGAAACGTACTGTTTTTCTTCGTCTGGCTGCTGCTCTTCGCGGTCACCGGTATCAACATGGACCCGTCCGGTGCGGAATGGGCACGGCAGACGTGGTTCAGCGACCCCAGCGGCATGACCCTGGTGCAGCGAAACCTGCTGGTGCAGCTCGCGCAGACCGCGCCGGAATTGGATGCCGGCAGCATGACCGTCGGCATGAGCACCATTGAAGCCGGAGCAAAGCTGTTCACCTGGACGCATTGGCAGGTCGACTTGCGTGATCTCGGCGGACGGCTGCTGTGGGCGCTGGTGTCGGTCATGGGGATCCTGCTGCTAGCTCCGGCGCTGGACTGGGCCGCTGCACGCACGCCGCGCGGGAATGTGGCTGGGCACCATGCCGGGCGTCGCCTTGCCTGGCTGGATCGCGCATTGCGTGCGCTGGAGCGCAGTGCATCCGGCGTACTGCTGTCTGCGGAACTTCGCCTGGTACTACGGCAACGCCGCTGGTGGTGGTGGCTGTTGCTGGCCGGCGCGTGGGTGGTGCAGTTGTGTGCGCCGGCGAACGCCGCTGGAATCGCTGTCATCGTGGCCTGGATGATCAGCCTGGACATCCTGGCCCGCGGCATCTTGCGCGAGCGGGAAGGGCACACGGCTGCGCTGCTGTTCACCGCGCCACACTCCATCCAACGGCTATTGTTGGCACGGATTGCAACCGCAATGGCCATCACCTGGCTGGCAGCACTGCCAATGCTGTTGCGATTGATGGTCAGCGCGCCAACGACTGCGCCGATCCTGCTGCTGGCTGCCAGCAACGTCGCGTTGGCTGGACTGGCGCTGGGTGCACTCTGCCGCAGTGCCCGGCCCTACGAACTTTTAATGGCAATGCTTGCCTATGCTGGGATACAGGGGCTGGGTCCACTGGCGGTGCCGGCGGTGTCCAGTGGATTGCTACTAGGACACGTGATTGCGCTGCCGCTGTTTGCAGCACTGCTGTTTCTGTCGTGGCCGCACTTGAACACAATCGACGCTCCAAGACTGCCTTGGCTACGGAGGGCGGGTAGGGTGAGCTCAAGCCCGGCCCCGTTCGCTTAGCGCCAAGCCCCATCTTGCTTTCCCCCTGAGCCTTACAACGGCCTCAGTCGTCGCGCTTGAGCAGCGTCTTGAGGTTGGCGAACGGGTTCGACGTGGCGGCCGCAGGCGCGTCTTCGGCCAGGCTTGCGCTGATACCGGTATGGTCGATGTAGCGGGAGTGTTCGTTATCGTGGCAGTACACGCACAGCAGCTCCCAGTTGCTACCGTCGGCCGGATTGTCGTCGTGGTTGTGGTTGCGGTGGTGCACCGTCAGCTCCTGCAGGT
>JAJAZJ010000160.1 GCA_026785795.1 Pseudoxanthomonas sp. | reverse complement strand
GTCCACCCGTCCCCTGCGGCCAAAGAACACCAGGTCGCCCTGCTGCAGGTCGCCGCGGTCCTTGATCAGTTCGGCGTCGGCCTTGCTGGCCATGTCGCGGGAAACGCGAGGCAGCTCGATGCCGAGCGCGGTGCGGAATACATAGCCGACCAGCCCGCTGCAGTCGAAGCCGCTGTCCGGGGAGGTACCGCCCCAGCGATAGGGCGTGCCCAGCAGGGTCAGCGCACGCTGTAGCAAGGCCTGGATCGGTGCGCTGGAATCCTGCTTGGCCAATGCGCCGTTCTGGTCCAGGCGGTAGCTGGCCAGCAGGCGGCTGAGATCACCCGCCAGCAGGGTGGAACTGTCCAGCAGCGGCATCATGTCGTTGGCGGCCAGCCGCGGCAGCAGCGCAGTGAGGGTGGCGGCCGCGGCTTCGGTGGCCTTGCTGCGCATGCTGCTGCCGACCGGGGCCGGCGGGGTGCCAGCGGCGACGTCGATCACCACGATATCTGCGCTGGGAGCGGCCACGACGGCCGGGGCAGGCAGCGCAGCCGGGAGGCTGGGCTCAGCAGCCACTGAACCAAGCGCAGTTTGGGCCTGGACGGTGAAGCTGGCCATGCAGAGCACGGCTATACAGAGGAAACCACGGGTCACGCCGCCGAAAGGGGCGCGGTGGGCGGCGGGCAGGCCTGTCTTCAGGTCGTCAGTCGTCACGCGGGAGTCTTGTAGAAAGTTAAGGCCACATGATGACGGGAACGCCGGCGCATTACGTTCACAAAACGTTATCAATCCGTTAACCGAATGCGAACTGGGTCGCGGTTTTCAGCGCAAGACGCGCCGCGCGCCCGAATAGTGGTCCCGCCAGTACGGCCCGTCCAGGCGGTCCAGGCGCACCGTGCCACCGCTGCTGGGCGCATGCACGAAGCGCCCTTCACCCACGTAAATGCCTACGTGGGTCACGTTGCCCTTGCTGCCGAAGAACACCAGGTCGGCGGCCGCCAGCTTCCCAGGGGCGATCCGCGGCCCCTGCACGTTGGCCAGTTCACGCGAGGTCCGCGGCAGGCGCAGGTCCAGCATGTCCCGGTAGACGTAGCTCACCAGCCCGCTGCAATCGAAGCCCGACTCAGGGGTGTTGCCGCCGTAGCGGTACGGCGTGCCCACCAGTCCGATGGCCCGCATCAGCACGGCGTTGGCGGCGGCCGGGTTGTCCGGCTGCACCTGCGGCCACTGGCCCTGCGCGGCCGGCGAACCGTGCCGCTGCTTGCCGCTGCTGCCGCATGCAGCCAGCGCCAGGGCCATCACCAGCCCGCACAGCATGCGCCCCGCACCGCGGCTTAGGCGTGCGGCAACTGGCGTGTGACCCGGCGAGCCGGGATAATGCGCGGCCTTCATTGTGGTCAATCTTGACCGCATTCCACGGTGGCCCACAAGCCATCCCATCCGCCGCCGCGAGCGTGGCAGCGGGTCCATCCAAGAGCCCAAGCATGAAAATCGCGAAAGACAGCGTGGTCCGTTTCCACTACAGCGTGGCCGAACAGGGCCAGGAAGCCCTGGAAAGCTCGCACGGGCGCGAGCCGCTTGCCATCCTGATCGGCCAGGGCAACATCATCCCGGGCCTGGAGGCTGCGCTGCAGGACCACGAGGCAGGCGAAAGCTTCGGCGTGGACGTGGCGCCTGCCGAGGCCTATGGCGAGCGTCGTGACGGCCTGGGCCAGCGCGTGCCCAAGAAGCACTTCGGCACGCAGAAGCTGGAGCCGGGCATGCAGGTCATGCTGCAGACCAACTTCGGTCCGCGTGCGGTCACTATCGAAAAGGTCGGTATGAGCGTGGTCGACGTGGACCTGAACCACCCTATGGCCGGCAAGGCGCTGCACTTCGAGGTGGAGATCGTCGAGGTGCGCGAGGCCACGGCCGAAGAGCTGCAGCATGGCCACGTGCACGGCGACGGCGGCCACCAGCACTGACTTCCGGCCTGTGTGGTGACACAGTCGGCATGGTTTAATCGCCGCCTCGACCGGGGAACGACGCCATGCAAGCCACGTCCGCCGCGCTGCCCAGCCTGCTCGCCCCGGTAGCCCCCGGCGAGCGCTTGCAGACCCTGGACGTGCTTCGGGGCTTCGCCCTGCTGGGCATCCTGCTGATGAACATCGAGGCCTTCGTCGGGCCGCTGTTCGGTGCCCTGAGCGGTCTGGACCCTACCCTGACCGGCGCCGACGGGGTGGCCGACGCCCTGATCTACATCTTCGTCCAGGGCAAGTTCTGGACCCTGTTCTCGCTGCTGTTCGGCATGGGTTTCGCGGTGATGTCCGAGCGCGCCACCGCCGCCGGGCGCCCGTTCGCCGGCGCCTACTGGCGGCGTGGCCTGGCGCTGCTGGCGATCGGCCTGGTGCACGCGGTGCTGATCTGGCCCGGCGACATCCTGGTGAGCTACGCGATCATGTCGTTCCTGCTGCTCGCGTTCCGCCCGTTGCAGGGCCGCTGGCTGGTGGTGGTCGCGGTGCTGGCTTACCTCGCGCCGCTGGGCATGATGCTGGGCGTGGCCCTGCTGGGTTCGCTGATGCAGGCCATCCCCGTGGCCGGGGGCGAGTGGAACAAGTCCATGGCCCAGCAGGGAGAGCAGATGGCGGCCATGCTCGAGGCCCAGCGCCAGGCGTACGGCAGCGGCACCTACCTGGAAGCCACCGCGCAACGCGCGCGTGACCTGGGTTTCATGCTGATGAACCTTGTTTTCATGGGGCCGATGGCGCTGGGCATGTTCCTGCTGGGCTCGTGGTTCGTGAAGAGCGGTGCGATCGCGAACCCCGACAGCCGCCGCGGCCTGTTCGCGCGGTTGCGCTGGGTGGCGTTGCCGATCGGGCTGGCGCTGGTGCTGGTGTCGTTCTGGCTGCAGCCCACCCTGGACCAGTCCGACATCAACCTGCGTTTCGCGGCGGCGTTCTGCCTGGCCATGATCGGCAGCGCATTGATGTGCCTGGGCTACGTGGGCTGGGTCGTGCGCGCAAGCCGCCCTGGGGCCACAGGCGCGCGCGCGCTGGCCTGGCTGGCGCCGGTGGGACGCATGGCGCTGACCAACTACCTGCTGCAGTCGGTGGTCTGCACCCTGGTGTTCTACAACTATGGATTGGGCTACTTCGAGCAGCTGGCGCGCGCCTGGCAGGTGCCGTTCGTGCTGGCGGTGTTCACCCTGCAGGTGCTGGCCAGCCGCTGGTGGCTGCAGCGCTTCCGCTTCGGCCCGATGGAATGGCTGTGGCGTTCGCTGACCTACCTGCGGCCGCAGCCGATGCGCGTATCCACGCCCGCCTGAGCGCTGGCCGCTTACACTTGAGGGTGTGAGTTCCCCCTTGTCCCCAACCGTATCGTCCGCGCTAGACGACGTGCTGATCATCGGTGGCGGCGTGATTGGCCTGGCCACGGCGCTGGCGCTGGTCGAGGCCGGCCGCAGCGTGCGCGTGATCGAGGCCGGCACGCAGGGCTGCGGCGCTTCGCACGGCAATTGCGGCACCCTGACCCCCAGCCATGCACCGCCGCTGGCTGCGCCAGGCATGGTG
>JAJAZJ010000159.1 GCA_026785795.1 Pseudoxanthomonas sp. | reverse complement strand
TTCTGACGGGCGGGGCCGGCGGCGCATCGTGGAGCTCGCCTCTGTCTGAGGCCGCCAGTAACTGCGCATGGGTGGCGGACACGCGCTGCAGATGCGCCATGTCCAGCGACGCGAGGCTGCCGATGGCGTGGCCAAGGTCGGTCAGTTGCTTGATCAACGCCAACCGCCGCACGTCGTCTGCCGAGTACAAGCGCTGGCCGCCCGGCGACAGCTCGGGCTGCGTCAAAGCGTAGCGACGTTCCCAGACACGCAGCGTCGCCACGGGCATACGCAACATGCGCGCCACGGCGCCGCTGCGGTGCAGCGACGCCGCTGCCGTGCCTGGGCGTTGCCGGGCTGATCGCGGCGATGACTTGAGCTTGTTCTTGTCGGTGTTCATCCGGTTCCAGGAGTGACGCCACTTTGACGCTGATTATAAGTCAACTTGTAGGGGATATGGTTTTTTGACTTCAATATGAGTCGGATTAGGTATGATCATGCCATGTTATCCAGCACGCCCCGGAAATTTGCGGTAGTGGGTGCCGGCATTGCCGGAACTGCGTGCTCGCATGCGTTGATCCTGGCCGGGCACTCGGTGCATCTGTTCGACAAATCCCGTGGGCCTGGCGGGCGCCTGGCCACCCGCCGCCTTGAATGGGTCGACCGCAACGGACAAGCCTGCACGACCCGGCTTGACCACGGCGCAGTCGGCATCACCGCCCGCTCCGCTGCTTTCCAAAGCTTCATCGACCAGGCCGTGCATGCGGGTTGGCTGGTCGAGTGGGTGCCTGTACAGGCCGCCGGCAGTTTGCCGCTTGAGGACGGCGATCGGATTTGTGTGCCCGAGCCGGACATGCCCGCGCTGTGTCGCCGCCTGTTGGATGGTGTGACGACCACTTGGTCGTTTGCGGTCGACAGCCTGTACAAGAGCCCGGCCGGCTGGCAGGTGGAAGCCGCTGGCGAGCGCCACAGCGCGCAATTCGACGCGGTCGTGCTGGCGCTGCCGCCCGCACAGGCGTCGCCCTTGCTCAGCGCGCACCGCAAAGATTGGGCAGGGCACGCGTCCGTCATCCCGATGCAGCCGTGCTGGACACTGATGGGCATCGCCGCTGCACCGGAACCTGCCGTGCGCTGGGACTTGGCCCGGCCGCCCGCAGGCCCGCTGGCCTGGGTGCTGCGCAATGATGCGCGTCCGGGCCGTGAACGGGTGCCCGGGCGGGCGCACTGGGTCACGCACGCCCGCGCAGCGTGGAGCCGTCAGCATCTCGAACAGCCGGCCGCGTGGGTACAGCAGCAGCTGCAGGACGCGCTGGCCGAATATCTGGGTCAGCCTGTCGACTGGCATCACAGCGTGGTGCACCGTTGGCGCTACGCGTTGCCGCCGGCGCAGGGGCTTGCGCCGTCCGAGCCGTGCTGGTGGGACGCTGACCAGGGCCTGGGCGTCTGCGGTGACTTCCTTGGCGGCACGGGCGTCGAGGGGGCCTGGCTGTCCGCGCAATCGCTGTCCGCGGCAATCTTCCGCTCTGCATCCGACGCGGCTGCATATGCCTCTGCGCGCGCTCAGGACGAGTCTGTTCGCCAACAAGCATGCAGCGGGACGGGTCTGGAGCAGCCCGCGGGCGACAACGGCGTGAATACCCTGGCAGTACATGCGGGTTCGCGATGACAGGGCACAGTGCAGGCTTTCGCGGCAACAAAGCGGCCTTGCCGAGCAAGCCATGCGTTGGCTGCGGCTTGGCAATGAGCTGGCGGCGACGCTGGGCAAAAAACTGGAATGAAGTGAAGTACTGTTCCGACGCCTGTCGGCGCAACAAGGCTTCGCGTGGCTGAGCTGCGTTCTCTGATCATCGTGCTGGGCGACCAGCTGGATCTGGATGCGTCCGCATTCGACGGTTTCGATGCGGCAATCGACGCCGTGTGGATGGCTGAAGCGGCCGAGGAGTCCACCCACGTGTGGTCGAGCAAGCCGCGCACTGTGATGTTCCTCGCGGCGATGCGCCACTTCGCGCTCGCCGTGCAGGCCGCCGGCCGCCGCCTGTACTACACGCGGCTGGATGCGCCGGGCAACGGCGGCAGTCTGGCTGCGCAACTGCAGGCCGACATCCTGCGCCTGAAGCCCACACGGGTGGTCATGACTACTCCGGGCGACTGGCGCGTGCTGCAGTCGATCAAGGCAGTGGCCGAGGCCTACGAGCTGCCGCTGGACATCCGCGAGGACCGCCACTTCTTCAGCGGCATTCGCGACTTCGCCGCGCACGCCGAAGGCCGCAAGTCGCTGCGCATGGAGTACTTCTATCGCGAGCAGCGCAAGCGGCATGGCGTCTTGATGCAGGGCGACGAGCCCATCGGCGGGCAGTGGAATTTCGACGCCGACAACCGCGAATCCTTCGGCACCGCTGGGCCGCTTGCCGTGCCGCCACGCGCGGCTTTCCAGCCTGATGCTGTCACCCGTGAGGTGATCGCCCTGGTCAATGCCCGCTTCGCGGATCACCCCGGACAGTTGGACAGCTTTGCCTGGCCGGTCACCCGCGCGCAGGCGCTGCAGTCGCTGCAGGCCTTCATCCAGGAGCGCCTGCCGCTGTTCGGCCGCTACCAGGATGCAATGTGGCCGGGCGACCCGTGGCTGTACCACGCGCACCTGGCGGCCGCACTGAACCTGAAGCTGCTCAGCCCGCGCGAGGTGGTGGCCGCGGCTGAGAGCGCATACCGCGACGGGCACGCGCCACTGGCCAGCGTCGAAGGCTTCATCCGCCAGATCCTGGGCTGGCGCGAGTACGTGCGCGGCATCTATTGGACGCAGATGCCGGGGTACCTGGAGCGCAACGTGCTCGAAGCCCAGCAGGATCTGCCCGCCTGGTACTGGACCGGCGCCACCGACATGGCCTGCCTGCGCGATGCGCTGGCGCAGACGCTCACCCACGGCTACGCCAACCACATCCAGCGCCTGATGGTCACCGGCCTGTACGCATTGATGCTGGGCGTGCAGCCCAGGCAGGTGCACGCCTGGTACCTGGCCGTGTATGTAGATGCAGTGGAATGGGTCGAGCTGCCCAACACCCTGGGCATGAGCCAGTACGCAGACGGCGGCGTGATGGGCAGCAAGCCCTACGTTGCCACCGGCAAGTACATCCAGCGCATGAGCCCGCACTGCAAGGGCTGCCGCTATGACCCCGCGCAGCGCAGCGGCGACAGCGCCTGCCCGTTCACCACGCTGTACTGGGACTTCCTGATGCGCCACGAAGCGGTGCTGGCCAGGAACCCGCGCATGGCGCTGCAGGTGAAGAACCTGGCGCGCCTGACCGACGCGCAGAAACTGGCCGTAAACGAGCGCGCTGCAGCCGTGCGTCGCGGCGAAGTCGGAGTCGAGCCCGGAGTCGTGCAGCATGCATGAGACTTTCGCGCCCACGCTTGCCGCAGCGCAGGCCCGCATCGCCGCGGTGCAGCCGGCCGCCTTTGCGCGCACACGCAACGCCCTGGACGGCGCCGTCAGCGGCCTGTCGCCCTACATCACCCATGGCCTGGTTACGCTTTCCGATGTGCTGGCCGGCGTCACCGCGCGGCATGCGCTCGGCGTGCAGCACAAGTTCGTCTACGAGCTCGGCTGGCGCGCGTACTTTCGCCATGTCTGGCAGCACCGTGGTGAGGACATGCTGCGGTCGCTGCACGAGGGCCCGCTGCCCGATGCTGTTTATGTCCGCGAGTTGCCGGCTGATATCCGCCAGGCCTGCACCGGGGTGCCGGTGGTGGACGAGGCGGTGCGCACGCTCTACGCCACCGGCATGCTGCACAACCACGCGCGGATGTGGCTGGCCAGCTACGTGGTGCACGTGCGCAAGGTGCATTGGCGCACCGGTGCCGACTGGATGTATGGCCACCTGCTTGACGGCGATCTGGCCAGCAACCACCTCAGCTGGCAATGGGTGGCGGGCACCGGAAGCAGCAAGCCCTACCTCTTCAACGCCGACAACGTGGCCCGCTATGCCCCAGCGTCGTGGCACAGCCCGGGCAGCGTGATCGACCCCTCCTACGAGGCACTCGACCGCATCGCCCGCCAGCCAGCGCCGCGCAGTCAAGGCGAACCCGAAGCTCCGACAGCAAGCATTGCGCGGATGGAGCCACAGCTCACCGCAGGTCCGCCCAACGAACCCGGCTTGACCGTCCCAGACGCCGCCGCCGTCACCGGCCGCGACGTGTGGCTCGTGCACCCCTGGAGCCTGGGCGAACTGCCGGCCGGGCTGCCGGCCGACACGCGGGTGGTCGGCGTCTTCGTGGCCGACTTTCATTGCGCATGGCCGTGGAGCGAACGGCGCTGGGACTTCGTCGGCCGCAGGATGGCCGAGCTCGCCGCAGAGCGCTGGCACGGTGACGCTGCCACCATTGGCGCCGCACTGAAGGGCGCCGGCCGCGTGCGCTGCATTGATGAACGACATCTCGCGCCGTGGCTGGCCCGCTGGGCCGAATGTGGCGCCGCGCCGGCGCTGTTCCCGCCCGTTGATCGGCGCTGCGAGTCGTTCTCGCAGTGGTGGGCCCGAGCGACGCTTGGCCTGGACTCGGCCGCGGACCTGCTGGCCGTCAACAAGGCGCCTGCAGGGTGACCGAGCCTGTGAACAAATCCGTCGAAGAATCGCCGCCGCTGACCGTGCTGTACGACGGCGCTTGCCCGCTGTGCCGCCGCGAGATTGGCATCTACCGCGGACTGCAGCCGCTGCATTCGGATGCGCCGGTGTGTTTTGCCGATGTCAGCGACGCTGCGTTGCCGCTGCCGCCCGGCACCACGCGCGAGCAACTGCTGGCGCGTTTCCACGTGCGCGGACGAAACGGTGAACTGCTCAGCGGCGCCCAGGCTTTCCTGGCACTGTGGGCGGCGCTTCCCGGCTGGCGCTGGCTGGCCCTGGCCGGCCGACTGCCGGGTGCGGCCTGGCTGATGGAGCACAGCTACAGAGTCTTCCTGCGCTGGCGGCCAACGCTGCAGCGCTGGGCATCCCGCCTTGAACCGCCCGCCCCGGAACGCCCCGGGTCTCACGACAACGCGCCGCGTTGATCCCACCCCCGTCAACTTCGGAATACTCACCATGACCAAGATTGCCCTCATCACCGGCGCCAGCGGCGGCATTGGCCGCGCCCTGGCCCGCCAGCTGCATGACCAGGGCTGTCGCGTCGCCGCGGTCGGGCGCGATGCTGGCAGACTGGCCGATGTGCAGGCTGCCGTGCGCATTGCCGCCGACACCACCACGCCCGAAGGTGCTGCGTTGGCTATCGACGCCTGCCGGGAAGCGTTCGGCGCCGCACCGACGCTGCTGGCGCACTGTGTAGGCAGCACGCTGATCGCGCCATTGCACCGCACCCGTCTGGAGGCTTACCGCGAGGTGATGCGGGTCAATCTCGACAGCGCGGTGTTCATGCTGCAGGCCTGGATCGCGGCGCTGCAGGGCGGGCCCGGCGCCGCCGTCTTCGCCAGTTCGGTGGTCGCGCGCATCGGCGTGGCCAATCACGAAGCCATCGCGGCGGCCAAGGGCGGCGTGGAGGCCCTGGTGCGCAGCGCCGCTGCCACCTATGCGGCGCAGGGCGTGCGCGTCAACGCCGTGGCCCCGGGTTTGACCGAGACGCCGTTGACGGCCGGCATCCTGAAGATGCCCGCCATGCGCGAAGGCGCTGCGCGCCAGTACCCGCTGGGCGGCGTGCAGACGGCCGACCAGGTGGCCGAGGTGATGGCCTGGCTGGTCGGCGACGGCGCGGCCCGCCTGACCGGCCAGGTGATCGCGGTGGACGGCGGCTTCACCACCGTGCGGCCCTTGGTGAAGTAAACTTTGAATAGACGGGAAAAGGCCTGAAGCGACGCCCGCGAGTTCCGCATGAGCAGCACTTGCGCAGCTGGTGCGGCGAGCAGCGGGATGCCGAAAAGTCCTGCCGCTATGATCCGGGCATTAATTTGGAAGCGGCGGCGCCGAAGGACGAATACTGATGAAGACTGCCATGGCGGGCCCTTCGCCGTGGGCCCGGCGACTGGGCTTTGCCGGGCTGATTCCGTTTGTGGCTCTGGCAGCGGCGCTTTGGGTGGCGCCGCCAGATGACCCGCCGCTTGCAGGCGTTTCACTGCTGGGTTACGGCGCGACCATCTGCAGTTTTTTGGGGGCCATCCACTGGGGCCTGGCGATGCGTGAGGGGCCTTGCCAGCCCGTGACGTCGCTGCTCTGGGGCGTGCTGCCCAGTCTGTTGGGCTGGGTCGCACTGCTGCTCGGCCCGGCTCCGGGACTGTTGCTGATAACGGCCTTGCTTTGGGCCTGCATGGTGGCGGATCGGGTCCTGTATCCGCGCTACCAGCTGCAGGCCTGGCTGCCTATGCGCTTGCAGCTGACGCTGGTGGCCAGTATCAGTTGCCTGGCCGGGGCGGCGGCGCTGCTGCAGTAAGCGCGACTTTACCCAGCGCACCGTGCATTTCTATTGCCCCTTACCGGCCACGTGGGCACGGCGGATACAATGGCCACCGACCAGCGAGAGTGGCGGAATTGGTAGACGCACTGGCTTTAGGTGCCAGCGCCTTACGGTGTCCGGGTTCGAGTCCCGGCTCTCGCACCAAAATCGCATGCCAGGGTGCGCCAAGGTGCGCCTCAGGAGCGCGTGGTGTGCCAGTGTGTGTCGCGCCATCACCTCCCAAGTGGCTGAAATAGGAAAGAGGGAGCGGGTTCGAGTCCGCCTTTTCGCACCGCACCGCGGCCAAAACCCAGCCGACGCCATGCTGAACGCGTCGCGGCGCGCACAGGCCTGGGGCAGGGGGCGATTTCCGCCTCAACCCGCCCCCGCGCTGGCAGACCGGCCGGTAATCGGCGAAACTAGTACGTTATGCCGGCCCCTCCCAGCCCTCGGTCTGCACCGGGCCGCACACCAGATCATCAACATCGTGCCGTGGCGCCGCCATGGCCGCAGGAGTCAGTGAGTATGCAAGTTTCGGTCGAATCGCTCGGAAACCTCGAGCGCCGCATGAGTTTCACCCTTCCGGCCGAACGCCTGGACACGCACATCGGCGGGCGCCTGCGCGAAATCGCTCGCACCGCGCGGATCAAGGGTTTCCGCCCTGGCAAAGTGCCGGCCAAGGTGATCGAACAGCGCTACGGGCCTCAGGTCCGGGCAGAGGCCCTGGATGGCCTGCTGCGCGAAACCTTTGATTCCGCCGTGCGCGAGCAGGCCCTGGAACTGGCCGGCAGCCCACGGCTCGAGCCCGCCGGCGAAAGCGGGCTGGAGTGGGTAGCCACGTTCGAGGTGGTGCCGGACTTCGGCGACGTTGACCTGTCCAAGCTGAACGTGATCCGGCACACCGCCGAGGTCACGGACGCCGACATCGACCAGATGATCGAGAACCTGCGCCTGCAGCGCCGCACCTTCACCCCGGTGGGCCGCGCGGCGCAGCAGGGTGATCGCGTGGCGGTGGAAACGTGGTCGCAGGCCGGCGATGAACGCCTGCCCGCCGAGGGCATCGAGAAGGGCGCCACCCTGATCGGTTCCGGGGTCATGTACAGCGGCATCGAGGACGCACTGGTCGGCCTGGCCAAGGGCGAGGAAAGAGACATCACCGTCGACTTCCCCGCCGACTGGCGCGTGGCCCAGCTGGCCGGGCGCCAGGTGCAGGTCTACCTGAAGGTCACCGAGGTGTCCGAGCCGGTCATGCCCCAGGTGGACAAGGACTTCGCGCGCAGCTTCGGCGTCAAGGGCGGCAACCTGGAACAGTTCCAGGCCGACATCCGCAGCAACCTGGAGCGTGAGCTCAAGGGCGCGCTGATGACCCGCCTGCGCCGCGAAGTGGGTGAGCAGATGATTGCCGCCTACGCCCACGTGGAAATGCCGCCCAAGGTGGTGGAAAGCGAGGCCCGGGCCATGCTGCAGCAGGCAGTGGAACAGGCCCAGCGCAATGGCCAGGCTCTGCAGGCGCCGCCGAATGCCCACGAAAACTTCATGGACCCGGCGCGCAAGCGCGTGCTGGTCGCCCTGCTGGTCGGGGTGGTGGCGCGCAGCAACCAGCTACGCCTGGATCCCAAGCGGCTGAACGAGACGCTGCGCCTGATCGCGTCCACCTACGAGGATCCGGAGCAGGTCATTGAGTTGTACCGCAACGACCCCCAACTGATGCAGGGACTGCAGGGCCGGGTGATGGAAGAGCAGGTGATCGACTGGATCGCCGAGCGCGCCCAGCATACCGAGCAGGCGCTCGGCTTCCAGGAAGCCATCCGCCAGTAAAGCCCTGCCCCCGACCTCGCTGTCACTACTTTGACACGGCCACTCCCCAAAACCAGGTTCCCCACAGCATGAGCATGACCCCCCCGCAAGCACTGAACCTGGTTCCGATGGTGGTCGAACAGACCAGCCGCGGCGAACGCGCCTACGACATCTACTCGCGTCTGTTGAAGGAGCGCGTGATCTTCCTGGTCGGTGGCGTTGACGACCACGTCTCCAATGTCATCGTCGCCCAGATGCTGTTCCTGGAAGCAGAGAATCCTGAAAAAGACATCAGCTTCTACATCAACTCGCCTGGCGGCGTGGTCACCGCCGGCATGGCCGTTTACGACACCATGCAGTACATCAAGCCGGACGTGAGCACCATCTGCGTGGGCCAGGCCTGCAGCATGGGCGCGCTGTTGCTGTCGGCCGGCGCGGCCGGCAAGCGCTATGCGCTGCCGAATTCCCGCGTGATGATCCACCAGCCGTCCGGTGGATCGCAGGGCCAGGCCACGGACATCGACATCCAGGCACGTGAAATCCTGGCCATGCGTGCTCGCCTGAACGAGATCATGGCCAAGCACACCGGTCAGTCACTGGAGACCATTGCCCGGGACACCGAGCGCGACAACTTCAAGAGCGCCACCGATGCCGTGGCCTACGGCCTGGTGGACCAGGTGCTGGAACGCCGCCCGGAAGACTCCATCCAGGCCGGCTGAAGCCCCTGAAAGCCCCCTGCACCTCACTCCCGCCCGTTTCCAGCCGTCGCCCGCAAGCGCTGGCGGGAACTGCTATTCTCGGCCCGAACGCCCGCATGACGGGTCGGGCGACTGGGTATTCCAAGCATGACTGAAGACCGCCAAAGCCGTTCTGGCGACACCACCAAGATCCTGTATTGCTCGTTCTGCGGAAAGAGCCAGCACGAAGTGCGCAAGCTGATCGCGGGCCCCAGCGTGTTCATCTGTGATGAATGCGTGGAGCTTTGCAACGACATCATCCGCGAGGAGCTTGAGGAAAAAGCTCAGTCGGCGCGCAGCAGCCTGCCCAAGCCGCGCGAAATCCTGGAGGTCCTGGACCAGTATGTGATCGGCCAGCAGCGCGCCAAGCGCACTCTGGCCGTGGCCGTGTACAACCACTACAAGCGCATAGAGAGCCGCAGCAAGAACGACGAGGTCGAGCTGTCCAAGTCCAACATCCTGCTGGCCGGTCCCACCGGTTCGGGCAAGACCCTGCTGGCCGAGACCCTGGCCCGGCTGCTCAACGTGCCCTTCACCATCGCCGACGCCACCACCCTGACCGAAGCCGGTTACGTGGGTGAAGACGTGGAGAACATCATCCAGAAACTGCTGCAGAAGTGCGACTACGATGTCGAAAAGGCGCAGCAGGGCATCGTGTATATCGACGAAATCGACAAGATTTCACGCAAGAGCGAAAACCCGTCGATCACCCGCGACGTGTCCGGCGAGGGCGTGCAGCAGGCGCTGCTGAAGCTGATCGAAGGCACCGTGGCCAGCGTACCGCCGCAGGGCGGGCGCAAGCATCCGCAGCAGGAATTCCTGCAGGTCGACACCAAGAACATCCTGTTCATTTGCGGCGGCGCTTTCGCCGGCCTGGACAAGATCATCCAGCAGCGATCCACCGAGGCCAGCGGCATCGGTTTCGGCTCCAAGATCAAGAGTTCGGAGCGTAAGGCCGAAATGGGCAAGGTGCTTTCCCAGGTCGAGCCCGAGGATCTGATCAAGTTTGGCCTGATTCCCGAATTCGTCGGTCGCCTGCCGGTGGTCGCCACCCTTGAGGAGCTGGACGAGGCTGCGCTGATCAAGATTCTCACCGAGCCCAAGAACGCCATCACCAAGCAGTTCAAGAAACTGTTCGATATGGAGGGCGTGGAGCTTGAGTTCCGCCCCGATGCCCTGGCCGCCATCGCCCGCAAGGCGCTCAAGCGCAAGACCGGCGCACGCGGCCTGCGCACCATCGTGGAATCGGTGCTGCTGGACACCATGTATGACCTGCCTTCGCTGGAAAACGTGGGCAAGGTGGTGGTGGACGAATCGGTCATCGAGCATAAGTCCGAGCCCTACCTCATCTACCAGAACACACCGCCGCAGCCCAAGGTTGCCGCCGCCGAGTAGTCGATCCAAGACGTTGAACCCCAACGGCTTTTCCCTTCGTACTTGCATCCTTCCGCGGATGGCCCCATAACGAGGCCATGGTGCATTGCACCGCCTTGTCCGCTACTTGCTGGAGCCTCCATGGCACGTTCCGATACCCATCTCCTCGACCTGCCGGTCTTGCCGCTGCGCGATGTCGTGGTTTTCCCGCACATGGTGATTCCGCTGTTCGTCGGGCGTGATAAATCCATGCGTGCGCTGGAGCAGGCGATGGAGGCGGACAAGCGCATCCTGCTGCTGGCGCAGAAGTCCGCGGAAACCGACGACCCGGCCGCGGCCGACATGTATTCCATCGGTACGTTGGCGCAGGTGCTGCAGCTGCTGAAGCTGCCGGACGGCACCATCAAGGTGCTGGTGGAAGGCACCGCGCGCGTCAACGTCAGTGAAGTGAGCGAGCGCGACGGATCCCTGTACGGGCGCGGTGAGGAAATCGACTCCAGCGACCTGCGTGAAGGGCGCGAAGTGGAGGCGGTGGCGCGCTCACTGATGGGCCTGTTCGAGCAGTACGTAAAAACCAATCGCAAGCTGCCGCCGGAGCTTCTGCAGACCCTGGCCGGGATCGATGAGCCCAGCCGCTTGGCCGATACCATTGCCGCCCACCTGGGCGTGCGCCTCAGCGACAAACAGCGCCTGCTGGAAACCATCGAGGTGGGTGATCGCCTGGAGCTGCTGGTTGGCTTCGTGGACGGCGAGATCGACGTGCAGCAGCTGGAGAAGCGCATCCGCGGGCGGGTCAAGTCGCAGATGGAGAAGAGCCAGCGCGAGTACTACCTCAACGAACAGATGAAGGCTATCCAGAAAGAGCTGGGTGAGCTGGACGATGCGCCGAACGAACTCGAGGACCTGGCGCGCAAGGTGGCCGAGGCCGGCATGCCCAAGGTGGTGGAAGCCAAGGCCAGGAACGAGCTCAACAAGCTCAAGCAGATGTCGCCCATGTCGGCCGAAGCCGCGGTGGTGCGCAACTACCTTGACTGGCTGCTCGGCGTGCCGTGGAAGAAGCGCAGCAAGGTCCGCAAGGACCTGAAGGCGGCGCAGGACACGCTGGACGCAGACCATTACGGGCTGGAGAAGGTCAAGGAGCGCATCCTCGAATACCTGGCGGTGCAGTCGCGGGTGAAGAAGATGAAGGGCGCGATCCTGTGCCTGGT
>JAJAZJ010000158.1 GCA_026785795.1 Pseudoxanthomonas sp. | reverse complement strand
GGTAACAAGCAGGGCCAATGTACGCATCAGGGGAATCTCGGCAATCGGGGAGAGGGAATACCGCAGTTTAACCCCCGCGCACTGCCGCCACCCTGAACCCGGGCGCGTGTCCGCGCCGGGTTCAGACCCTGTAGCCGGTGTGGATCGCCACGATGCCGGCCGACAGGTTCCTGTAGCTGCAGCGCTCGAAACCGGCGTCCTGCATCATGGTCTTCAGCGTTTCCTGCGGCGGGTGCTTGCGGATGCTCTCGGCCAGGTACTGGTAGCTGTCGGCATCCTGCGCGAACAGCTTGCCCAGCCCGGGCAGGACCTTGAACGAGTGGAAGTCATAGACCGGCTTGAACCAGTCCACCGTCACTTCGGAAAACTCCAGCACCCGGGCCTGCCCGCCCACCTTGAGCACGCGGAACATCTCGCGCAGCCCGGCGTCCTTGTCGGTGACGTTGCGCAGGCCGAAGGCAATGGTGACCAGGTCGAAGCTCCGGTCCGGGAACGGCAGCGATTCGGCGTTGCACTGCACGTAGTCCAGCCCGCCGACCAGGCCGCGGTTGGTCAGGCGATCGCGGCCGACCGACAGCATGCCGGCGTTGATATCGCCCAGCACGACCTCGCCTTCCGGACCGACACGATCCTTCAGCAGCGCGGCGATGTCACCGGTGCCGCCGGCCAGGTCCAGCACCCGGTCGCCGCGCTTGACCTGCGCGGTGCCGACGAAATAGCGCTTCCACACCCGGTGGATGCCCAGGCTCATCAGGTCGTTCATCAGGTCGTAGTTGCCGGCAACCGAAGTGAACACTTCGCCCACCAGCTTCTGCTTGTCGCCCGCCGCCACCTCCTTGAAGCCGAAATGGGTGGTGCCGGTCTTGTAGGGGGATTCGCTCATTGCCGCATTATCGCATCGCCCGCGCCGCGCCGGTCATCACGCGGACATGACGGCCCGCCGCTTGCTATGGTCATCCCGATACCTGTCCTCCGGTGCCCCACCATGCCTGCCCTGCCCGACTACCGCGCCCTGCTGCACACCGCAATCCAGGAAGCCCGCCAGGGGCTGGCCGAAGGCGGCATTCCGATTGGCGCGGCCATGTATCATCGCGACGGCCGGCTGTTGGGCTGCGGCCACAACCGACGCGTGCAGGAGAACGACCCCTCGGTGCACGGCGAGACCGATGCATTCCGCAAAGCGGGGCGCCAGCGCAGCTATCGGGACACGATCATGGTCACCACCCTGGCCCCGTGCTGGTACTGCAGCGGCCTGGTGCGCCAGTTCAACATCGGCACCGTCGTGGTCGGCGAGTCGGTCAACTTCAGCGGCGGTATCGACTGGCTGCGCGAAAGCGGGGTGGAAGTAGTGGACCTGCAGGATGCGGAGTGCATCAACCTGCTGGGCGATTTCATCGCCGCCAATCCCGCGCTGTGGAACGAGGACATCGGCCAGGATTGAGCGTTGGGCTGAGAATGCCCGGCCTGATAGCCATACGAATGGCAGAGTCCGACGCCAGGCTGCGTTCGGCGGTATCGTGGACGCCCCTGCCAACCATGGCCTGCCCCATGTCCGAACACCTTGCCTCGATTCGCTGGAACCGCGACGAAAAACCGTTCACCTACCAGGGCTACAGCCGCGACCACCAGTGGCGCTTCGACGGAGGCCAGCAGCTGCTGGGCTCGGCCGCCGAAGCCTACCTGGGCAGCGCGGCCGGGGTGGATCCGGAGGAGGCCATGGTCGCGGCGCTGTCGTCGTGCCATATGCTGACCCTGCTGGCGATCGCCGCGAAGCGCGGCTGGGTGGTGGATCACTACGAAGATGATGCCGTGGGCACGCTTGGCAAGAATGAAACCGGCAAAATTTCCCTCACCACCGTCACGCTGCGCCCGCGCATCGTGTTCGCCCAGGGCAGCGCGCCAGACGCTGACGCGCTGCAGCGACTCCACCGCCAGGCACACGAGCACTGCTTCATCGCCAATTCGGTAAAAACCGAAATTTTCGTAGAGCCGCGATGACCTTGGCGTTGTAGGAACCAGGCAGGAGCGACGTAAGTCGCGATCACGCCCCACCCGCAAAGAGCATCGCTCCCAATACCCAAAAGGCATCGCGACTTACGTCGCTCCTACGTCGCTCCTAAGTCGGTCGTACGTCGGTCGTACGCAAAGGCGCTGGCGCGCTTCAGAGGATGTAGCGGCTGAGGTCCGGGTCCTGCACCAGTTCGCCCAGGTGCGCGTCCACGTAGGCGCGGTCGATGCTGACCTGCTGGCCGTCGCGGTCGGGTGCCTCGTAGCTCAGGGTGTCCAGCAGCCGCTCCAGCACCGTGTGCAGGCGGCGTGCGCCGATGTTCTCCTGGCGCTCGTTGACCAGCGCCGCGATTTCGGCCAGCCGCTCCACCGCGTCGGCGGTGAATTCCAGGGCCACGCCCTCGGTCTTCAACAGGGCCTCGTACTGGCGGGTGAGCGCCGCCTTGGGCTCGGTGAGGATGCGCACGAAATCATCCTTGTTCAGCGCCGACAGCTCCACCCGGATCGGGAAGCGGCCCTGCAGTTCCGGGATCAGGTCGCTGGGTTTGGCCAGGTGGAATGCGCCCGAAGCGATGAACAGGATATGGTCGGTGTTGACCGTGCCGTACTTGGTGCTGACGTTGGAGCCTTCCACCAGCGGCAGCAGGTCGCGCTGCACGCCCTCGCGCGACACGTCTCCGCCGGTTGAATTCCCATCCCCACGCTTGGCCACCTTGTCGATCTCGTCGATGAACACGATGCCGTTCTGCTCGCAGGCCTCGATGGCCGCGGCGCGAATGTCCTCCTCGTTGACCAGCTTTGCGGCTTCCTCTTCCACCAGCTGCGGGCGCGCGGCCTTGATGGTTACGGTGCGCTTCTGGGTCTTGCCGCCCCCAATGCTGGAGAACATCTGCCGAAGCTGCTGGCCCATTTCCTCCATGCCTGGCGGAGTCATGATGTCCATGCTCACGTTGGCGGCAAGCTCGAGTTCGATCTCGCGCGCATCCAGTTCACCGGAACGCAGCTGGCGGCGAAGCTTCCGGCGCGTCTCCGATTCCTGCAACGAGGGTTCCGCACCGATATCGACCGTAGCCGTGCTGGCACCGCTTAATCCGAACCCACCCCCGGGCGCTTCGCGCCGCGGCAGCAGTGCATCCAGGATGCGGTCTTCAGCGCGCTCCTCGGCCTGGGTGCGCACCCGCACCTTGGCCTGTTCGCGGTACATCTTCACCGCAGTGTCGGCCAGGTCGCGCACGATCTGCTCCACGTCCTTGCCCACATAGCCCACCTCGGTGAAGCGCGTGGCCTCGACCTTGACGAACGGCGCATTGGCCAGCGTGGCCAGGCGCCGCGCGATCTCGGTCTTGCCGACGCCGGTCGGACCAATCATCAGGATGTTCTTCGGCAT
>JAJAZJ010000157.1 GCA_026785795.1 Pseudoxanthomonas sp. | reverse complement strand
GGCCTGATCATCGGTGCCTATTTCCTGCACCAGAGTCTGCCGAAGGAAGTGTCGCCCAAAACCGCGCTCAGGACCGCCGACCGGATCGCCCCGACCGGGGCGGTGTACGCCGGCGCCACCGGCGCGGCCGCGCAGGCTGCGGCGCAGGCGGCGGCCCTGGCCGCGGCTTCGGCCCAGCAGGCCTACGGCGGCACCCTGGACGGCAGCGTGATCTACCAGAACCTGTGCGGCGCCTGCCACACCAACGGCGTGGCCCTGGCCCCGATGCTGACCGCGGCCGGCATGGGCGCGCGTGCGGCCAAGGGCCCGGCGCTGCTGCACAAGCACGCCATCGAAGGATTCGTCGGTCCCGATGGCGGCATCATGCCGCCGCGCGGCGGCAACCCCGGCCTGACCGATGAGCAGGTCATCGCCTCGGTCGACTGGATGCTGGCCAACGTCAAGTAAGCTTGGTTTCGCCGCTGCGTCAACGCCGCCTGCGGGCGGCGTTTTTCATTTGTCTCCCCGCCGGATGCCCCGCATGTCTGTTCCGCGCCTGACCCTGCTGCTCGCCATTCTGCTGGCCCATGCGCTGGCCCTGCCTGCCTCGGCACGCAGCAATGCGGTGGTGCCGATAGGCAGCCTGCAGGCCGGCAGTGATGCGCGTCCCGCTGCGGGGCAGGCGGCGACGGTGGAGGGCGTGGTCAGCGCCGATTTCAGCGAGGGGTTGGGCGGCTTCTTCGTGCAGGATGCCGGTGACGACGATGCGCGCACCTCCGATGCACTGTTCGTGATGGCCGCCGGGGGCCGCGTGCTGCCGCCGGTTTCGGCGGGGGATCGCGTGCGCGTGTCCGGAGTGCTGGCCGGGGACCTGCCCGACAGTCGCAGAGGCGCCCTGGTCACCCTGCTGGCCGATGCCGTGCAGAAAACGGGCCGCGGCGACCTCAGTCCGCTGCGCCTGACCGAAGCGCCGGCCGACTGGCAGCCCCTGCTGGGCATGCGCGTGCAGATCGACGCACCGCTGACCTTGAACAGCACCGACGCGCGCTTTGCCGAAACCATCGCCAGCTTCGACGGACGCCTGTGGACCCCGACCGAACTGGCCGCGCCGGGCACCGACGCGATCCGCCAGGTCGAAACCGGCAACGCCCGCCGCCGCCTGGTGCTGGACGATGCCAGCAACCGGCGTGATCCCGGGCCGGCCTGGTACCTGCCGGGCGCCGCGCCGCGCGGCGGCAGCGTGGCCACCGGCGCGCAGGGCATCGTGGACCAGCGCCACGGCAGCGTGCGCCTGCAGTTGACCGAACCGCTGCCGATCACCCCGGCTGCCCGTCCCCCTGCGCCGCAGGTCGACGGCCGGCTGAAGGTGGCCGTGTTCAACGTGGAGAACCTGTTCAACGGTGACGGCATGGGCGGTGGCTTCCCGACCCGGCGCGGGGCCAAGTCGCCCGAGCAGCTGCAGGCGCAGACCGACAAACTGGTGCAGACCGTGCGCGCGCTGGATCCCGACATCGTGGCGCTGATGGAGCTGGAGAACGACGGCTACGGGCCGCGGTCCAGCCTGGCCCAGTTCGTGGACGCGCTGAATACCGGCGAAGACGAAGCGCCCGTCGCCGCCGTTTTCGCCAAGCTCGCGGACGCGCCGAACAAGATTGGCGGCCACTGGCGTTTCGTCGACGCCGGGCAGGGCCCGGGCCGGGACGACATCCGCGTGGGGCTGATCTATCGCGCGGACCAGGTCAGCGCGCTGGGCAAGCCGGCGGTGCTGGAAGGCGGCCCGTTCAGTGGCCGCAGCCGGGTGCCGCTGGCGCAGGCGTTCAAGCGCGGCGACGGCCCGGCCTTCGTGGTGGTGGCCAACCACTTCAAGTCCAAAGGCTGTTCCGAAGCCGAGGGCGCCAACCTCGACCAGGGCGACGGGCAGGGCTGCTGGAACGCCCTGCGCACAGAGTCGGCGCAACGCCTGCACGCGTGGCTGAAGCAGGACCCCACCGGCCAGCGCAGTGCGCTGAAACTCATCGCCGGTGACCTGAACGCCTATGCCATGGAAGATCCGCTGCGCGCCCTGCGCGATGCCGGCTGGCGCGATGCCTTCGCGGTGGCCGAAGCGAGGACAATGCGTGCGCTGCGCGACGACGGTGGGGTTGACGCCGCCGCGGTGGCCCGCGAGAAGAAACCCTACAGCTTCGTGTTCAACGGCCAGGCCGGGCGCCTTGACTATGCCCTGCTCAGTCCGGCACTGGCCCGCAGGCTGAAGGGCGCGCGCAAGTGGCACAGCAATGCCGATGAACCCGATTCCGCCGGCTACGCGCAGGACAACGTGCCCGGCCCGTGGCGCAGCTCCGACCACGCCCCCATTCTGCTAGGTTTCGACCTCTAGCCACCCCGGCAGGAGCGCCCCATGGGCGCGAGATCTCCTGCTTTGTGTTTGTAAAACCCCGCTCAAGGCGGGAGCCCGGTTCAGCAGCGCTATCATTCCCGCATGACACTTCCCGCCTTTCCTGCCACTTCATCCAGCCTCAGCCTGCCTGGCCCGGTCGGCGCG
>JAJAZJ010000156.1 GCA_026785795.1 Pseudoxanthomonas sp. | reverse complement strand
GCCCGTAATGGCGCTGGATCAATTCGAACAAATGGCCTTTCTGCGATTCGTTGACGGCTTCCACCGCTTTGAGCAGGCGCGCATCGTAATCGTGTAGCTGGCCAGTGCGGGCCAGGGCCTGCACGTCCTTTGGGAAACAGGAGCCGCCGTAGCCTGCGCCCGGGTAGATGAAGTGCCAGCCAATGCGGGGATCCGAGCCAATGCCGTGGCGGACCTGTTCGATATCCGCGCCCACGCGTTCGGCGATGTTGGCGATTTCGTTCATGAAGCTGATCTTGGTCGCCAGCATGGCGTTGGCGGCGTATTTGGTCAGCTCGGCGGAGCGTATATCCATCACCACGATGCGCTCGTGGTTGCGGTTGAACGGCGCATACAGGCGCTTCATCGTGGCGATGGCTTTGCTGCTGTCCGCGCCGATCACGATGCGATCCGGACGCATGCAGTCGTTGACCGCATCGCCTTCCTTCAGGAATTCCGGATTCGAGACCACGTCGAACGCCACCTGCACTTCGCGTGCCTGCAGCGCTGCCGCGATCGCGGCGCGAACCTTGTCCGCAGTGCCGACCGGGACGGTGGACTTGTTGACCACCAGGGTAGGCCGGTCGATATTCCGGCCAATGGTTCCGGCAACGGCCAGCACGTATTGCAGATCGGCGCTGCCATCCTCGTCCGGCGGCGTGCCCACCGCGATCAACAGGACTTCTCCATGGGCGATGGCTGCGGCCGCGTCATCGGTGAAATCCAGGCGGCCAGCGGCGTGGTTCGCCTTGACCATGGGCTCCAGGCCCGGCTCGTAAATCGGGATCACGCCACGTTTCAGGCCCTGCAGCTTGGCCTGGTCCACATCCACGCAGACCACGTCATGCCCCACCTCGGCAAGACATGTACCTGTGACCAGTCCGACGTAGCCGGTGCCGAAGATGGATACCCGCATGATTTGTTTCCGCTATGGGCGTGGGAGTTACTGCAGGATGCCCATCAACTCGACGTCGAAAGTCAGGGTCGCGTCAGGGCCAATCGGCCCGCCCTGGGTGCCCTCGGCGCCATAGGCCAGGCTGGAGGGAATCCAGAAGCGGTACTTGGCGCCAACCGGCATCAGGCCCAGGCCCTCGGTCCAGCCCGCAATGACCTTGTCCAGGCCGAATTCTGCGGGGACACCGCGCTGGTAGGAACTGTCGAACACGGTTCCGTCCAGCAGCCTGCCTTCGTAGTTCACCCTGACTTGACTGGTCGGGAGCGGGCGTGCGCCGTTGCCCTGACGCAGGACCATGTACTGCAGCCCCGACGGAGTGGTGACGACGCCCTTCCCGGTCTTGTTCTTGCCGAGAAAGGCTGCGCCCTCGGCGCGATTGCGTGCACCTTTGCTGCCGCGCTTGCTGCTCATGAACGCCTGCATGGTTGCCTGGGCCTCCTGTGGGCTAAGCAGCGGCGGCCCCTTGGCAAGCGAAGTACGCAGGCCCTGCATCAGCACGGCCAGGTCAATGTCATCCTTGAGCGAGGCCAGAGCCGGACCCACCGCGTAGCTGCCCAGCATCAGACCGACCTTTTCCTTGGAAACGGCAGGCGGCTGCGCGCCAGGCGGCCTGCCCGGCGCCGGCGCGCCCTGCCTGGCTGCCATGTTGCTGCGCAGACTGGCATCAACGGTTTTGGCTTCCTCCTCGGAAATCAAAGGCTTGCCGCCTAGGAACGCATTGCGGACAGCCCGCTCGAACGCGGCGGCGTCAATAAAGTCTGCCACCGGCTCGAATGATTGGCCCACGTCCAGACCCACTGCGTAGCTGACCTTTTCGCGCTCGGTGACCAACGCTGTCCTGGGCGCAGGATTCGCCGCCTGTGCAAACACATTGCCTCCCAACATGGCCAGGGTAGCTGCTACCACGGCGACTACGCCGCGCATCGACCGTTTCATCACTCTCACCTCAATCCAGGGCTGGCGCCACCGCCTCGGCGCGAAGCGCGCATTGTCGCATGCAGCCCACCCGTCATCACCACGAGTCACTTGCGCGGTCGCGGCGCCTTCAGTTCGCGTTCGATTGCCGCCACCAGCGCCGGATCATCCGGCTTGACCTTGCTGGAGAAGTTGGCTACTACCCGGCCATCGCGGGAGATCAGGTACTTGTGAAAATTCCAGCCGGGCACCACGCCGGTCTGCTTGGCCAGGTCTGCGTATAGCGGGGTCACATCCTTGCCCTTGACATGCACCTTTTCGAACATCGGGAACTTCACCCCGTAAGTCAGGGTGCAGAACTCCTTGATCTGCTCTTCAGTGCCCGGCTCCTGGCCCATGAAATCATTGGAGGGAAAGCCCAGTACGTTGAACCCTTTGCCTGAGTACTTCGTCTGCAGTACCTCCAGGCCGTCGTATTGCGGGGTGAAACCGCACTTGCTGGCGGTATTGACCACCAGAAGTACCTCTCCGGCATAGGTGTCGTTCAGGTTGATCGCCGTGCTGCCGGCCAATGGGCGGTATTCGCGATCCAGCAGACTCGCCGCTATGGCGCTCCCCGCGAACATCATCAGGGCGGATAAAAACAATATATTCAATGACTTGTGGTTCATGAGCTGTCGTTTCGGGGGGTTGGGCACGCAGTATGCCTAGGCCAGTGCAGTACGTGGTGCAGACCGCTTGACGTCTCGTGCTTTGGTGTTATAGTTAAATACAACACCACTCACCCAACGCAGGGGAGTCACATGAACCACAAACTGCTGCTTGCGCTGCCCGCGCTTTCCATCGCCAGTTCGCTGCTGGTCGCCGGCCTGTTGACCGGCCAGCCCGCCCCAGTCGCTCCCGGGAACGATCGGGTGACCATGGTCCAGGGTCAGGAACCGGTGCCAGTGATGCCTTCCAGCGAACCGGCCGTCCCCGTCGAGCGCAAGCAGCGGCGCCGCGCTTCCCTGTCCATGCCTTACTTCTCCTTGCGCAGTCACTGCGCCCGCGGGGCTGAAACATGATGACCTTGACTTCAATCCAGTGGACCAATGGTGCACCCATCTATCGGCAGCTGAAGGATCGCGTGATCGCGATGATGCTCGACGGCGTGCTAAAGCCCGGCGATGCCCTGCCTTCGGTGCGCCAGGTGGCCGCGGAATACCAGCTGAATCCGATCACCGTCTCGCGTGCCTACCAGGAACTGGCCGACGAGGCCCTGGTGGAAAAGCGCCGCGGGCTCGGCATGTTCGTCACCGAGGAAGCCTCCAAGAAATTGCTCGCAAGCGAGCGCCAACGATTCCTGCACGAGGAGTGGCCGGCCGTTGCCGAACGCATCCAGCGGCTGGGCCTGTCCACTGAAGATCTGTTGCGCCAAGGGGGTGTGAAATGAATGTTGCCAATCACGTGATCAGCGCGCGCGGCCTGCGCAAGACCTACCGGAACAAGCCTGCACTGGACAACACCAGCTTCAATGTGGAAGCCGGCAAGATCATCGGCCTCATCGGCCCCAACGGCGCAGGCAAAACCACTGCACTGAAAGCCATCCTCGGCCTGATTCCCTTCGAAGGGGATTTGAAGGTACTGGGAATGGACCCGCGCAAGCAGCGTGACGAACTGATGAACGAGGTCTGCTTCATTGCCGACGTCGCCGTGCTACCGCGCTGGATCAAGGTCAAGGAGGCGATCGATTTCGTGGACGGCATCCACCCGCGATTCGACCGTGCCAAGTGCGAGCGCTTCATCGCCAATACCAAACTCAACCCCAACCTTCGCGTGCGCGAAATGTCCAAGGGCATGATCGTGCAGCTGCACCTGGCGCTGGTGATGGCCATCGACGCGAAGCTGCTGGTGCTGGACGAACCCACCCTTGGCCTGGACATCCTGTACCGCAAGCAGTTCTACCAGCGTCTGCTGGAAGACTACTTCGACGAACAGAAGACCATCATCGTCACCACCCACCAGGTGGAGGAAATCGAGAACATCCTCACCGACGTGATGTTCATCCGCGACGGCAAGATCGTGCTTACGGCGACCATGGATGAAGTGGCTGAGCGATACACCGAAGTGCTGGCATCCACGGACACCCTGGAGGCTGCACGCGCCCTGCACCCCATCGATGAGCGCACCCTGCCGTTCGGCAAGAACGTACTGCTCTTCGATGGCGTCCCCCGCCCGCAGCTCGCCGCCTTCGGCGAAACCCGCAACCCCGGCCTGGCCGACCTGTTCGTGGCCATCATGAAAGGAACCTACGCATGAACGCCGTCACCGCCCACAAAACCAACACCTTCAAATGGCTGCTGAAGCGCGAATATTGGGAAAACCGGGGAGGGTTCGTCTGGGCCCCGCTCATCACTGGCGCCATTGTCTGCTTCCTGACAGCCGTGTTAACTGTGATCGGCGTGGTTCGCTTCAAGAGCAGCGGCGCCGCGGATGACCTGCAGTTCAACGGCAGCCTGGCCGAGCACGCCCGCCAGATCGGCGGCATCGGCGACACCGCGCTGATGGCCGGCATCATCCTGACCACGCTGGTCCTGGCGTTCGTGGTGTTCTTCTATGCGCTGGGCAGCCTGTATGACGACCGCCGCGACCGCAGCGTGCTGTTCTGGAAGTCCCTGCCTGCCTCGGACCTGCAGATGGTGCTGTCCAAGGCCACCTGGGCCCTGGTGCTGGCGCCCATCTTCTCGGTGGTGGCTGGCGTCCTGATTGGCATCGTGCTCTGGTTGATCATCGGGACGGCCGCAGCGGCGGCCGGCATGCCGAACGCGTCAGCCATATTCACCCACGCCAATCCGCTCAGCGTCGTTGGCAACATGCTGACCGCGATTCCGGTGTACCTGCTGTGGGCAATGCCTGCCGTCGGCTGGCTGATGCTGTGCTCGGCTTGGGCACGCAGCAAGCCGTTCCTGTGGGCCGTGCTGCTGCCGTTGCTGGCAAGCGTGATGGTGAGCATGGCCGGGATCCTGCCGGGCATCAACATCAACTACGGCGCGATCTGGTACACGCTGGTGTATCGCGGGCTGTTCAGCGTAGTGCCCGGCAGCTGGGCGCCGGCGAGCACGGCCTTTGACCAGAACATGCAGCGTGCCGAGAACGCCAACATCCTGGGACCTGCGGACCTGATGAACCTGATGAACGTCAGCAACCTGGACGTGCTGGGCTCGGCGGATCTGTGGATCGGTGCCGCGATCGGCGTTGCTTTCATCGCCGCCGCCATCTACCTGCGTCGCTGGCGCGAGCTGGCGGACTGACCCTGACAATTGATGGAGTGCCCAGACATGAAACCTGTGAACCGCCTGATCTGTATCGCCCTGCTGGCCAGCCTGCCCCTGCTTGGGGCATGCAGCCGACCACCCGCCGCACCGGATGCCGGGACCGCCGCACCCACTACCGAGCTCGGCAAGAAAGTCCGTGCAGCCACCGAGGAGGCCCGCAAAAAAATGGCCACGGAGAATATCGACGTTTCAAGCAGCTTTACCAATGGGGTCCGTGACCTGCCTAAAGCCGAGATCACGCCGCAGGGTGACCTGTTAATCAGCAGCCAACCGATCAGCATCGACGACAAGCAGCGCAGCCTGTTGCTGACACACCGCGCCAACCTGATCGCAGTGGCCGAAGCCGGAATGGCGATCGGCGTGCAGGGCGCTGACCTGGGCATGAAGGCCGCTGGCGAGGCCCTCAAGGGGATCTTCAGCGGCAACCCTGGGCAGGTCGAAGAAAACATCAAGGCCGAAGCCGAGAAGATCAAACTGGAGGCCGCCAAGCTGTGCGCGCGGCTGCCTGCGCTCAGGGACTCACAGGACGCAGCGGCCGCCGCCATTCCGGAGTTCAAGCCCTACGCAACCATGGACCAGTCCGATATCGACAACTGCCAGGTCAACTAGCGCACCCCGTCGCTCCCACCGGTCCGGAGCCTGAGATGAAACCATCATCGATCACCGCGCTCCCACTTGTGCTGGCAGTCTGCACTTTCCAGGCCAGAGCAGCGGACGATCCACAGCTGAACTCTGCCTATCAGGACCACATTGCCTAC
This sequence comes from Pseudoxanthomonas sp., assembly GCA_026785795.1. Lineage (GTDB taxonomy): Bacteria > Pseudomonadota > Gammaproteobacteria > Xanthomonadales > Xanthomonadaceae > Pseudoxanthomonas_A. The sequence goes on along the minus strand of JAJAZJ010000156.1, from coordinate 345 downwards.
GTGGCGACATTTGCCCTGCCGGTCATGATCGAGAAGTGCACCGCGCTTGATCCGGACTACTTGCAAAAGGCGGCACGGCTTTACTTCCGCTACATCAACACACGTCAGGACCAGATTGAAAGCGGACGGCTGCTGACATTGGCCGAACTCACGCCCCAGGAAACCGTGAAGAGTTACCGGGAAGGGGTCATGGCCTCACGCCTGTCCCTGCTGGACACCGGATCGCGCGAACAGAAGCTCGGCATGTGCGCCGGAGTGTTGGGCATGATGTCCGGGGTCAAGCTGCCGGGCGAATGGCCGACGCGCGACACCAGCTCCAACTGACGCGCAGGCACGGTTACCCGT
>JAJAZJ010000155.1 GCA_026785795.1 Pseudoxanthomonas sp. | reverse complement strand
GGGCGCGCGTTCTGGTCCGTGTCGAAGTAGAACTCCTTGGGCTTCGGCAAGGATTGGGCCTGTGCAGCCATGCCGTACGCGGCCAGCAGTGTTGCCAGAACCACTCGAAATCCGGTCACGCGCGTTCCCCTAACCACTGAAACCCCGCCGACCCCCATCCTAACCGCTGCAGCGCACACACCGCGAGCGCTTCCAGGCACAAAACACCGCGCTGCTACAATTTCACCCCTAGCGCCGGGCCTTGTCCAGGCGCCGCCAGTCGCCGAAACCCGGGCCCCCCATGACCAGTACCGCCGAGCTCACCTCCCCGTCTTCCGCCAATACCCCGGCCATCGGCCTGCTGGACAACGACTACACGCTGGAACACAAATACACCCGCACCGATGGCCGCATCTACTTGAGCGGGGTCCAGGCGCTGGTGCGGCTGCCGCTGATGCAGCGCCTGCGCGACCAGGCCGCGGGGCTGAATACGGCCGGTTTCATCAGCGGCTATCGCGGTTCACCGCTGGGCGGCTTCGACCTGGAGCTGTGGCGTGCGAAAAAGCACCTGGCCGAAGCGCAGGTGAAGTTCATTCCGGGCCTCAACGAGGACCTGGGCGCGACCATGGTCTGGGGCACGCAGCAGACCAACCTTTTCCCCGGCGCCAAGGTCCAGGGCGTGTACTCCATGTGGTACGGCAAGGGCCCCGGCGTGGACCGCTGCGGGGACGTGTTCAAGCACGCCAATGCCGCCGGCACTTCGCAGCACGGCGGCGTGCTGGCGATGGCCGCGGACGACCACAACTGCCGCAGCTCGACCCTGCCGCATGGCTCGGAAGATGAGTTCGTCAGCGCGATGATGCCGGTGCTGAACCCGGCCGGCGTGCAGGATATCCTGGACCTGGGCCTGGTGGGTTGGGCGATGAGCCGCTACACCGGACGCTGGGTGGGCTTCAAGACCATTGCCGAAACGGTGGAGTCGTCGGCCTCGGTGGAAGTGAACCCGTTCGCGCGCCGCATCGTGCTGCCGGAGGATTTCGAGATGCCGGATGGTGGCCTGAACATCCGCTGGCCCGATCCGCCGCTGGACCAGGAAATGCGCCTGCATCGCTATGCGGTGAACGCGGCGCAGGCGTTTGCGCGCGCCAATGGCGTGGACCATATCGTGCTGGATTCGCCGCGCGCGCGGCTGGGCATCGTCACCACCGGCAAGAGCTACCTGGACGTACTGCAGGCGCTGGAGTACCTGGGCCTGGACGAGCAGGCCTGCGCCGATATCGGCATCCGCGTGTACAAGGTGGGCATGAGCTGGCCGCTGGAGCCGGTGGGCATCACCAACTTCGCCCACGGGCTGGAAGATATCGTGGTGGTCGAGGAAAAGCGCGCCTTCATCGAGCGACAGATGAAGGAGCAGTTCTACAACTGGCCCGCCAGCGCCGGCCCGCGTCCGTCCATCGTCGGCAAGTACGACGAAGCCGGCGAATGGATCCTGCCGAGCACGGGTGAACTGACCCCCGCGACGATTGCCGGGGTGATCGGCCGCCGCATCCTGCGCTTCCCGCTTCCATCAACCACGTTCACCGAATCCATCGAGCAGCGCCTGCGCTGGATGGAAGAGAAGGAAGCCGAGATGGCGCTGCCGCGCGCCAATTTCCCGCGCGTGCCGCACTACTGCAGCGGCTGCCCGCACAACACATCGACCGTAGTGCCGGAAGGTTCGCGCGCGGTGGGTGGGATCGGCTGCCACTACATGGTCACGTGGATGGACCGCGACACCGACACCTTCACCCACATGGGCGGCGAAGGCGTGACCTGGTCGGGGCAGGCGCCGTTCACCGAGACGCCGCACGTGTTCCAGAACCTGGGCGACGGCACGTTCTTCCACTCCGGTTCGCTGGCGATCCGCCAATCGGTGGCCACCGGGGTCAACATCACCTACAAGATCCTCTACAACGACGCCGTGGCCATGACCGGCGGCCAGCCGGTGGACGGCACGCTGTCGGTGCCGCAGATCGCGCACATGATGCGCGCGGAGGGCGTGCAGACGATCGTGATCGTCAGCGACGAGATCGAGAAGTGGAGCAAGCCGGAGATCTTCCCGAGTGGCGTGGAGTTCTTCGACCGCAAGCAGCTGGACGAGGTGCAGAAGCAGCTGCGCGAAGTAAAAGGCACCAGCATCCTGGTCTACGACCAGACCTGCGCCACGGAAAAACGCCGCCGCCGCAAGCGCGGCAAGCTGGTTGATCCGCAGAAGCGGGTCATGGTCAACACCCTGGTCTGCGAAGGCTGCGGTGACTGCGGGGTGAAAAGCTTCTGCGTGTCGGTGCTGCCCAAGGAAACCGAGTTCGGGCGCAAGCGCGAGATCGACCAATCCAACTGCAACAAGGACTATTCCTGCGTGAATGGGTTCTGCCCCAGCTTCGTCACCGTGCACGGCGGCGGCCCGCGCAAGGGCAAGAAAAAGGATCCGGCCGAACTGCTGGCCAGCCTGCCGGCGCCGGTATTCAAGGCCGACTTCCGGCAGCCCTGGAACATCCTCATTACCGGCGTGGGTGGGACCGGCGTGGTCACCATCGGCGCGCTGCTGGGCATGGCCGGCCATCTGGAGGGCAAGGGCGCCAGCGTGCTGGACCAGACCGGCCTGGCCCAGAAGGGCGGCGCGGTAACCACCCACATCCGCATTGCGCGCACTCCCGAAGACATCCACGCCGTGCGCATTGCCGCCGGCGAGGCGGACGTGGTGCTGGGTTGCGACATGGTGGTGGTCAACGACTACTGGGTGCTGTCGAAGGTGCGCGGCGAACGATCACAGGTGGTGCTGAACACCTACCAGGCCATGCCCGGCACCTTCACCACGCGCCCTGACATGCAGTTCCCGGCGCAGGACATCGTGTCCGCGGTCACCCAGGCGCTGGGCGGCAAGTCGCCCCTGCAGGTGGACGCCACCCAGTTGGCCACGGCGCTGCTGGGCGACGCCATCGCCGCCAACCTGTTCATGCTGGGCTATGCCTGGCAGCAGGGCCTGGTGCCGATCTCGTTTGACGCGATCATGCGCGCGGTGGAATTGAACGGTGCCGCCATCGAAATGAACCGCCAGGCCTTCGCCTGGGGCCGCCTGGCCGTGGTCAACCCGGCCGCGGTCAGCGAAGCCGCTGGCGTGATCCACAATGTGCAGACCGAGGCCGAGCGCACCCCGCACGAACTGCAGATCCTGCCGCCGGGCGAATGGGAAACCAGCGAGTTCGCCAGCCCCAGTGCACCGCGCACGCCGGACAACGAGCACGAAGTGCGCGGCCTGCAGGATGCCGGCAGCGGCGATAGCAACGTGGCGTACCTGCCGCTGGACGACCTGCGCCTGTCGCGCTCGCTGGACGAATTGATCCAGCGCCGGGTCAGCTTCCTCACCCAATACCAGAACGCCGCCTACGCCAGGCGCTACAGCGCGCTGGTGGAGAAAGTGCGCGATGCCGAACACGTCCGCGCACCCGGCTCGACCACGCTCACCGAAGCGGTCGCCCGCTACTACTTCAAGCTGATGGCCTACAAGGATGAATACGAAGTCGCGCGCCTGTACACCAGCGGCGATTTCAAGCGCAAGCTGGAGCAGCAGTTCGAAGGCGACTACAAGCTGCACTTCCACCTGGCGCCGCCGCTGCTGTCGAAGAAGGACGCGCAGGGACGGCTGATCAAGCGGGAATTCGGGCCGTGGGTGTTCAGCGCGTTCAAGCTGATGGCCAGGCTGCGCTTCCTGCGTGGCGGCCCGTTTGATATCTTCGGCTACACCGAAGAGCGCAAGGGCGAGCGCCAGCTGATCGGCGACTATGCCCATACCGTCGAGGCGCTGCTGGGCTCGCTGGACGCGGACAAACTGCCGCTGGCGGTGGAGATTGCCAGTATCCCGGAGCATATCCGCGGCTATGGCCACGTCAAGGAAGCGCACCTGCACACCGCCAAGGCGCGCGAGGCTGCGCTGCTGGCCAGGTGGAACAACTCGCGATCGATCCGGCTGGTGCAGGCCGCTTAGAGCGCCCGGCCCGGAAAGTCTGGTTCCCGGGGAGGCGGGAGCAGCTCCCAGCGCCAGCTCTGATGCCTGATGCCTGCTGCGTGCCCGTGCGCCAGTGGCGGGAGGCGGAGCGTGTCAGGGCCGTGTCCGCAGCGCACCTCGCCTTGCGTTGGGGTTAGCTGACAGTGCACCGCTGTCGGCGGAGCACCGTGCATGCTGTTCAACTCACTGACCTTTTTTGCGTTTCTTGCGGTGGTGCTGGCGCTGCATGCGGCGCCGCTGCCGTGGCGGGTGAAGAAAACCAACCTGCTGATCGCCAGCTACCTGTTCTACGCGGCGTGGAATCCGCCGTTCGTGATCCTGCTGTGGCTCTCCACCCTGATCGACTGGTGGGCGGCGGGGCGCATCCACCGCAGCACCTCGGCGTCGGCACGCAAGAGCTTCCTGCTGGTCTCGCTGGCGGCCAACCTCGGCCTGCTGGGGTACTTCAAGTACGGCGGCTTCGTCACCGAGAACTTCGCCCAGGCGATGGGCTCGCTGGGAATGGCGTGGCAGGCGCCAGCCTGGGACATCATTCTGCCGGTCGGCATCTCGTTCTACACCTTCCAGACCATGGCCTACACCCTGGACGTGTACCTGAAGCGCGCAGCGCCGACCAAATCTTTCCTGGACTTCGCGCTGTTCGTGACCTTCTTCCCGCAGCTGGTGGCAGGCCCGATCGTGCGCCCCACTGATCTTGTTCCGCAGTTCGCCACCCCGCGCGTGGCCACGCCGCGCCAGTTCGGGTGGGGCGCAATGCTGCTGGTGCTGGGGCTGTTCCAGAAGATCGTGGTAGCCGACGGGCTGCTGGCGCCGGTTTCGGACGAAGTGTTCGGCGCCTCGCAGCTGCTGCATCCCGCCGATGCCTGGCTGGGGACATTGGCGTTCTCCGGCCAGATCTTTGCGGACTTCGCCGGCTACAGCACCTGCGCCATCGGCATCGCCCTGATGCTGGGCTTCCAGCTGCCGGACAACTTCCGCTTCCCGTATGCGGC
>JAJAZJ010000154.1 GCA_026785795.1 Pseudoxanthomonas sp. | reverse complement strand
GCATCTGCGATATCGGCATCGCCAACGCCTATTACGCGGGGCGCATGAAGAATGCCCCGGAAGGCTCGGAACAGCGTGCCTGGGGCGACGCGATCAAAGTGATCCGCCCGGTGTTTTCCGGCGCCGGCGCTGGCGGCACCCACGTCAACATCAGCGGTGCGGCGGTGGCCCGGCATGCGCCCAACGCAGGCAACGCGGTGCGCCTGCTGGAATACCTGGTCTCGGACCAGGCCCAGTCGCTGTATGCGCGGGCCAACTACGAGTATCCGGTCAAGGCCGGGGTGGCGCTGGATCCGGTCGTCGAAAGCTTTGGCCCGCTCAGTATCGATCCCTTGCCGCTGACCCGCGTGGTGGAGAACCGCAGGCAGGCCAGCGAACTGGTCGATCGGGTCGGCTTCGACAACTGATCCGCTGATGGCCACTGCCGATCCGGTGCCCGAGCGCGCATGGCAGGTCGCGGCGACGCTGGTGGCCCTGGCCATGCTCGGGCCGCTGCTGGCCCTGGCGTGGACCGCCGCCCAGGGCAGTACCGGCCTGTGGTCGCACATCGGAACTTACGTGCTGCCGCACGCCGCGCGCACCACCCTGGCGCTGCTGGTCGGGGTAGGCGCACTGGTGGCGGTGCTGGGAACCGGCAGCGCCTGGCTGGTCAGCGCCTATGACTTCCCCGGCCGGCGCCTGCTGAGCTGGGCGCTGCTGCTGCCGCTGGCGGTGCCCACCTACATCGTGGCCTACGCCTATCTGGACCTGCTGCATCCGCTGGGTCCAGTGCAGGGCGGCCTGCGCGCACTGCTGGGACTGGAGGGCCCGCGCGACCTAAGCCTCCCGGACATCCGCTCGCTGGGCGGGGCGATCGTGCTGCTGGGCTTCGTGCTGTATCCCTACGTGTACCTGAGCACCCGGGCGATGTTCCTGACCCAGGCCGCCAGCCTGCTGGAAGCGGCGCGTGTGCTGGGCGTGCGCCGCGCGGCCCTGTTCGTGCGCGTGGCCCTGCCGCTGGCGCGCCCGGCCATTGCGGTGGGCGTGGCCCTGGCCCTGCTGGAAACGCTCAACGACATCGGCGCATCCGAGTTCCTCGGCGTACAGACCCTGACCGTGGCCGTGTACACCACTTGGATCACGCGCAGCGACTTGCCCGGCGCAGCCCAGATCGCGCTGGCCATGCTGGTGATCGTGGTTGCGCTGATCGCGCTGGAGCGCCACGGCCGCCGCCGCCAGCGCTATGCCTCGACCGAGCGCCCGCGGCCGATCCAGCCACGGCGACTGCAGGGCGGCACCGCGCTCGCGGCGCTGCTGCTGGGCCTGGTGCCGGTGCTGGTGGGGTTCGTGGTGCCGGCGGTGTTCCTGCTGTGGGAATCGTTCGCGCGGCTGCAGCTGGCGGGCACGGTTTCGCCACGCCTGCTGGGCATTGCATGGAACACGGTATGGCTGGCGGCGCTGGCCACGGTGGTGACCGTGGCGCTGGGCCTGGTGGTGGCCTGGGCGCTGCGCCTTGCCCAGGCACGTCGCAGGCCACGCGCGGCGGCGCTGAACCTGCGCGTGGCATGCCTGGGCTATGCGCTGCCGGGCACGGTGCTCGCCATCGGCCTGCTCACCCCAATGGCCGCCTTCGATGCGGGCGCAGGCGAGTTGCTGCGGCTGCTGGGGCAGGAGCCACGCATGCTGCTGATGGGTTCAACCAGCGCGCTGGTGCTTGCCTACACGCTGCGCTTCCTCGCGATTTCGGCCGGCAGCGCGGAAGCCGGCCTGGCGCGTATTCCACCGGCGCTGGACCAGGCCGCACGCAGCCTTGGGCGCAGCTCCACCGGGATGCTGGGCGCCGTGCACCTGCCGCTGCTGCGCCCGGCGCTGGCGGCCGCCGCGCTGCTGGTGTTCGTCGATACCATGAAGGAGTTGCCCGCCACGCTAATGCTGCGTCCGATGAATTTCGAAACCCTGGCCACCTGGCTGTACGCCGATGCCGCGCGTGGTGCCTACGAAGAGGGCGTTTTCGCGGCACTGCTGATCGTGCTGGTCGGGCTGCTGCCGGTGATTCTGCTTGCACGGGCCGGGGTGACCCGGGCCGGGTCGGAACGGGCGGCCGCATGAGCATGCTGGCGCTGGATTCGGTGAGCGTCGGCTATCCGGCGCAGGGTGGGTCAAGGATCGCGGTGGATGCGCTGGACCTGGCGCTGGAAGCCGGGCAGGTGGGCTGCCTGCTGGGCGCATCGGGCTGCGGCAAGACCACCGTGCTGCGCGCGGTGGCCGGATTCGAGCCGTTGCGCGCCGGCAGCATTTCGATCGACGGGGTGCTGGTGGCCAGCCCGTCCCTCCAGCTGCCCCCGGAGCAGCGCCGGGTCGGCATGATGTTCCAGGACTACGCCCTGTTTCCGCACCTGAGCGTGGAGGCGAACGTGGGCTTTGGCCTGGCGCGGCTGCCGCGGCGGCAGATCCAGGCGCGGGTGGCCGAGATGCTTGCGCTGGTGGGACTGGCCGAGCGCGCCGGGGCGTTTCCGCACGAGCTGTCGGGTGGCCAGCAGCAGCGCGTGGCGCTGGCCCGCGCGCTGGCACCCAGGCCCGCGCTGCTGCTGCTGGACGAACCGTTCTCCAACCTGGATATCCACACCCGCCAGCTGCTGGCTTCCGAACTGCGTGGCGTGCTCAAGGCCAGCAGAACCACCGCGCTGCTGGTCACCCACGACCAGACCGAAGCCTTCGCCATGGCCGACCGCATCGCGGTCATGGACCAGGGCCGGATCCTGCAGTGCGGCAGCGGCAGCGAACTGTACGCACGCCCGGCCGACCGGTTCGTGGCGGGCTTCATCGGTCGCGGCGCGGTGCTGGACGGCGCGCTGCTTGGACTGACGCCCGGCGAGGACGTGCTGGTGCGACCCGAGCACCTGCGCCTGGATCCGGGTGGGGGCGTGCAGGTGCGCCTGGTGGAGCGCAGTATCCGCGGCCCGGGCCAGACCGCCGTGGTCGCGCTGCCCTGCGGCCAGCGCCTGCAGGCCGACCTGCCGCTTGAGCACCAAGCCGCGCCTGGAGCGACGCTGCACTTCGCCCTGGTGTCCGAAGCGCTGGCCCGCTACCGGCGCTGAGCGACACGCACGCGCGGGCTGGGCGACAATAGCCGGCTAGCCGCAGGTCACCGCATACCCATGTCCCGCATGCAATTCCAGCTGCACCCCACCGATGGCGCCGCGCGCCGCGGCCAGCTGTCCTTTCCCCGTGGCCAGGTCCAGACCCCGGCCTTTATGCCGGTGGGCACCTACGGCTCGGTCAAGGGCATCCTGCCTTCGCAGCTGG
>JAJAZJ010000153.1 GCA_026785795.1 Pseudoxanthomonas sp. | reverse complement strand
GGCGCACGGTTTCACCCACCTTCGCTGTAAGGGCCTTGTCGCCGGTCAGCGCCCCTTCGGCACCATTGAACAGGACATAGGTCGGGTTTTCATCGATGCCCTTCTGCATGTCGAAGGCCTGGTGGCCCTTTTCGCGATACTTGCCGGCAGTGTAGAAGTCGCCCTGCATCACGTAGTACTCCTTGTCCACGGTCGGCAGTCCTTCAGGCGGCTCAACCAGGATCAGTCCGTACATGCCATTGGCGATGTGCATGCCCACGGGCGCGGTAGCGCAGTGATAGACGAACAGGCCGGCATTGAGCGCCTTGAAAGTGAAGCGGCTCACATGCCCGGGCGCGGTGAAGCTGGATGCCGCGCCACCACCTGGTCCGGTGACGCCATGCAGGTCGATGTTATGGGGCATTTTTGAATCAGGCATGTTGCGCAGGTGGAACACCACCGTGTCGCCCTGCCTGACGCGGATGAATTTGCCAGGTACCGTGCCGCCGAAGGTCCAGAAGGTATAGGTGACGCCTTCGGAGATCGGCATTTCCTTTTCCACCACGTCCAGTTCCACGATCACGCGCGCCGGCGCCTTGCGCCCGGTCGCTGGCGGCACCATTGGCGGGCTGGTGAGGATTGCTTCCACGTCGGGGCCTTGCGGCGGGCCGAAATCGCCTTTCTGGGACCCGCCCGAGTCGGGCTGCGTGGTCGCCTGCGCGGCGACCGGTCCGGCGGCAGGCTTGCGATCACACGCGGACAGCAGCAACACGGAACTGGCGAGCAGTCCAAGGGCCAAACGGACGGACGGTTTCATGGGGATTCCCTTATCTGGGCCTGAGAGCCAATAGCGCCATTCTTGGCGACGGCGAAGCGGATAAACATGACCTGCATCAAGTGGAAGCCGATCAGGCGCCGTGGAAGCTCCTTTCATGACCGCCGTCAAGGGAAGCGACCTGGGGTGGGCGGACACTGGTGTCAGGATAATCACCCGGAGCCACTCATGTCGTCTGTTCGCTTGCCCACCATTGGACTGCTCGTTCTCCTGGTCGCTCCGTCGGTCGCTGAAGCCGGCGTGGGTGTCGAATGGAACCTGCGCGCACGCCACGAAAGCGTCGATGATGCGGCGCTGGTGCACGATGCCAGTGCGCAGACGCTGCGCCTGCGTGCCGCCGTGCGTGCCGCGCTCGGGCGAGGCTGGACCGGTCTGGTCGAAATCGAGGCCATTGCCAACGCAGGCAATGATTACAACAGCGGCTCGAACGGGCGCAGCGCCTGGCCGTCGATCACCGATGCCAAGGGGAGCGAACTCAACCAGGCATGGCTGGGCTGGCGTGGAACCAAGGGGGCAGTCACCGCCGGTCGCCAGCGGATCGTGCTGGACAACCAGCGCTTCATCGGAAATTCGGGATGGCGGCAGAACGAGCAGACCTTCGATGCAGTCGTGTTTGAATCCACCCCCGCAAAAGGCCTGACCTTCCAGTACGCCTGGCTGGGTCGCGTGCACCGCGTCGCAGGAGACGAAGCACTCGACCCCTGGGCCCGCGAACGGCGTCTTTCCACCAGTCTCCTGCACGCGACTCTTGACCGCTCCGGCCAGCAATGGACTGCTTACGCCTATCTCCACGACGACCGTGATGTTGCTGCTGCCTCGACCGCCACCTATGGCCTGCGCTGGACGCGGCCGCCGTCGGCGGCCAGGCACCTGGGCGTGTCGGCCGAAATCGCCCGCCAGACTCCGTATGCCGACAACCCCGGACACTTCGGGCATAGCTACTGGCTGATCGAGCCAGCGCTGATGACGGGCGGCATTACCTGGAAACTCGGTTGGGAACACCTGGGTGCTGACAACGGACATTCGTTGCAGACGCCGCTCGCCACGCTGCATGCGTTCAATGGCTGGGCCGACAAGTTCCTGGTGACGCCGCCGGATGGCCTGGACGATGCCTATGCGCTCGCCACCGGCAAGATCGGGAAGCTTACGTGGACTGGAAGCCTGCACGACTACCACTCCGTCGTGGACAGCCGCCGGTACGGGCAGGAGTACGACGTGTCGCTCGCGCTGCCACTTCGCGCTGGTTGGGCGGGACTGGTGAAGTTCGCCGACTACCACAGCGACGGCTTCGCGAGGGATACGCGGAAGCTATGGGTCCAGCTCGAATATGCAGGCAGCCATCCCTGAACCCGCGCTGGTCCAGAGCCTACGCAAACCACCGCGCGGCGAATCCTGCCGGCTGGTGGAAATGCGCCACGCCGAGCATGAAACCGAATACCAGCAGCGCCATGATGTAGCTGACACTGCGTGTTCGCGCACTCCGGCCGCGACCCATGGCAAGCATGCCCAGCGCGACATACACGGGCAGCAGCAGCAGCTTCACTGTTAGCCACCCGTTGGCGAACATCGCGTGCGGGAGAATCGATACCAGCATCAGTGCCGCGGTCAGCAGTACCGTGTCTATCCCATAGCTCAGATAGCGCAGGGCTGCCGTCATGGCCAGCGCCTGCCGGCCAAGCTGCACCAGTATGCCGCGCAGCAGGAACAGCGTGCCGCTCGACAGGACGGCGGCCACGTGGACCCATTTGATCTGCACATAGAACTCGAGCATCTAGCCGGCCTTGCCATCCACGCGCGCAGTGACCGTGATGCTTGCCAGCCGGAGCGCCCATGGTCCGAGCGCGACCAGCCAGCCGAGCGCTGCGGCGAACTGCCAGAGCATCATGTCGTGGGAGAATTCCGCGGCAATGCGGGTCAGGGCAACCAGTTGGATCGCCGCGAATGCAAACATCGCGATCGCTGGAAATTGCAGCGGACGCCCGGAGTGCCCCTGGCTGACTCGCGTCACCATCGCCACCAGGACGCTGCCGAAAAAGCCGATGAACAAGGCGTGCGCCGGCGCGCGGCCGAGCACGAAGGTTCCGGAAACCACGTAGGTTGCGCTTTGCGCGAAGTACAGGGCGAATGCCACCGGCAGCCACGCCATGCCGATGAACAGCACGAGCACCAGCCGAGCAGAACCGCGGCCCGGCCACCAGCGCCAGACCAGGGCCGCAGTCAACAGCAGCAAAGGCAGGTCGGCCAGCCACAGCCAGAGGTAGCCATGCGCCAGTTCGATAGCCAGGTGCAGGATCAACAGGAACCAGGCGCAGGCAAGCACCCACATCGGTCGCCAGGGTTTGTATCCGGGGACGGCGTTGCCGGCGAAGAAGGGAAACATCCGATGGGCGACGGTGAAATAGATCGGCAGCAGCAAGCCGAAGGTGCCCAGCTTGATGCTTGCAAACGACCATAGCGGCGCGCCGCCGGTGACGAACAAAGCTTGGCAGATCAAGCCGGCCAGTCCGAACGCCAGCGCGAGAAAGCAGGAACGAGCATGCCAGGTCTTCGCGGTTTCGCGCATGAGTACAGCACCCAGCGTTGCCATGCCGGCGATCCATGCCATCGCCGTCAACAGCAGGCCCAGGGCGAGACCGGGTTGCCATCCCAGAGCGGCGGCAAGAGTGCACGCCTGGCCAGCCACCAGTCCGACACCGGTGCCTGCGTAGCGCCAGGTGCGCAAATCCGGCTGCCCGGTCCAGCGCGGGAAAACAGTGAACAGGAAACCGAACATGAAGCAGGGCAGGACCTGGTACTGCATCACGAAGGCGTGCAGCCAGCCGGCGTACATAGCCGCCTCCGGAAGCGCTGACGATCCGAACCGCTTCGAACCCAGCCAAGCCGCCCACCAGAGCATCGGTACCAGCAGGTTCGCCGCACCGATGAAGAACATCAGCCGGTGAGGTGCATGCAGCAGCCGGCGCAAGGATGGTTCGCCGGCTACCGGGACAGTGACTGCATCCACGTGCTCAGGCATCCGGGATCGCTGACGTATCCGGAGCCATTTCAACAGGGCGGGGTGCAACCCATAGCCGGAACACGAACCACGATAATGCCAATGCCCCGACACTGAAAATGGTGTCGCCGGGAACACGCATCCACACCAGCATCTCGATAAGCGGTCGCTGCATGAACTCCGCCGAGCGGGCGTAGGCATAGCCGTGCTCAAGCGTGGCCAGCAACTGCAGGATGCCCAGCGGCAGCAGCGTGAACAAGGCCATCAT
>JAJAZJ010000152.1 GCA_026785795.1 Pseudoxanthomonas sp. | reverse complement strand
TGGCTGGTCAGTTCATTGACCGCATTGGTCAGGGCCATGCCGGGCAGCAGCACCACCAGCGAAGCGATGATGACCGTGTTGAGGTTGAGCGGCTGGATGAACTGCGATACCAGCACGGCGGCGAAGCCGGCAAACAGCGCGGCCAATGCGTCGCTCGCCTCTTTCAGCTGCGGGCGCCGATCGGTCAGCTGCGCCAGCAGCCCGATCATCAGCCCGATCGAGGCCGCGGTGGCGATATCGACCCACGGCAAGCGCCACAGGCCCGCCACCGCGCCGGAGGCCAGCCCGAAGGCAATGAGCTGCGTCGCCCGCCAGCGCAGGCTGGGCGTTCGGTCGAGCGCACCCAGCGCGGTGTGGCCCTGGGCAATGCTCATGTGGCCGCCGGCCACCGCTTCGGCGATACGATCGGCCTCGACCAGCTTGTAAAGGTCGTTCTCGCCAGGGGCCAGGCGGATCACCCGGGTGGTATCGCTGGCGCCCAGCGGCTTGGTCGGGTCGTTGAAACTCAGGATCAGGCCGGTGGGGTTGGACCACGGCTCGCAGTCCAGCCCCAATTTCACCGACAGCGCGATCACCGCGCCCTCCAGGCGCTGGGCCGTGGTCCCGTAGGTGTGCAGACGGCCCGCGATCTCACACACAAAGGCGATGCGCTGGGCGTAGGTGGCGCTGGCAGGGGTTTGCGACATGGCGCTAGTCTAGGCCCTGCTCCGTGGCGCGCGCTTGCCGCATTGCGCCTGCAGTTCGGCCCTGCCGCGCTCACGGACGAGGAACCTGAAGCCCTTTGCGTCGCGCAACCCCAGGCTTGCATGCCATGATTCGCATACCGCTAACCTTTTTTCATCCAGCCTGTCTGCGTGCCGGACGAGCCCATGACCACCATAGACCCCAGCCCAAGATTTGCGCCCGACGCCACCGACCCTGCCCAGGTCCGGCTTGCCGGGCAGTGGACGTTGGCCACCGCGCTGGAAGTCGCCGAGCGCCTGTCCGAGCTGCCGGCCGGCACCACCAGCATCGACGCCACCGGCATTTCCCGGATTGATTCAGCCGGGGTGCTGCAGCTGCTGCGCCACGCCAGCCGCCACGGCATCGGCAGCGAACAGCTGCAGTTTCGCGATGAACACCAGCCGCTGGTGTCGACCATAGAAGACGTCTCCGACGACCGCCCCAAGGGCCGGCGCGACTTTGGCTTCGTGGCCGCCCTGGCCCGCCTGGGCCACGACGTAGCGGACAACGGCAAGGAAATGGTGGCCCTGGTCAGCTTCACCGGCGAAAACCTGGTGAAAATGCTGCGCATCGTGCGCCAGCCCAGGCGCCTGCGCCTGACCGCCACGGTGTACCACATGGAGCAGGTCGGCCTGGACGCGGTGCCGCTGGTGATCCTGCTCTCGTACCTGGTCGGCGCGGTGATCGCGTTCCTGGGCTCCACCGTCCTGCGCGACTTCGGCGCAGAGCTCTACGTGGTGGAACTGGTGAGTATTTCATTCCTGCGCGAGTTCGCCGTGCTGCTCACCGCCATCGTGCTGGCCGGGCGCACCGCCAGCGCGTTCACTGCACAGATCGGCGCGATGCAGAGCCGCGAGGAGATTGATGCGATCCGCACCCTGGGCCTGGATCCGATCGAACTGCTGGTGATCCCGCGCGTCCTGGCGCTGCTGATTACCCTGCCGCTGCTGACCTTCATCGCGATGATTGCCGGCCTGGCCGGCGGCATCACCGTGGGCGCCTTCGACCTGGACATCCCGCCGCAGATGTACCTGGCGCGCATGCACGAGACCATCGAGGTGCGGCACTTCCTGGTGGGCATGTCCAAGGCCCCGGTGTTTGCCCTGGTCATTGGGTTGATCGGCTGCCTGGAAGGACTGCAGGTGAAGGGCACCGCGCAGTCGGTGGGTGAACGCACCACCTCCAGCGTGGTCCAGGCCATTTCACTGGTCATCATCATCGACGCCATAGCCGCGCTGTGGTTCATGAAAATGGATTGGTAGGTATGGGGCAGCGAATCAAGAATCGGAAATGGGGAAACGGAACAGCGCAGCACAAGTGCTGGCGTGGAGATATGGCTTGACGACTCCCGATTCCCCAATCCCGAATCCCGAAGGCGCAGCCGAACCCATCGTGCGCGTGCGCGGCCTGGTCAATCGCTTCGGCGAACAGACCGTGCACGAAGACCTGGACCTGGACGTGCATCGTGGTGAAATCCTCGGCGTGGTCGGTGGCTCCGGCTCGGGCAAGTCGGTGCTGATGCGGTCCATTATCGGCCTGCGCACCCCGGATGCGGGGGAGATCGAGATGCTGGGCACCAATGCGCTTTCCACCCAGCGCCGTGACCGCCAGCTGATCGAGCGCAATACCGGCGTCCTGTTCCAGGACGGCGCGCTGTTTTCCTCGCTGACCGTAGGCGAGAACGTCCTCGTGCCGCTGAAGGAGCACCACCCCGAACTGCCAGACAGCTGGCGCTATGAGTTGGCGCTGCTCAAGGTAAAGCTTGCCGGGCTGCCGGCCGATGCGCTGAACAAGCTGCCCTCCCAGCTGTCGGGCGGCATGCGCAAGCGCGCCGGTCTGGCGCGGGCGCTGGCGCTCGATCCCCCACTGCTGTTCCTGGACGAACCCACCGCCGGGCTTGACCCGATTGGCGCGGCTGCCTTCGACCGCCTGATCCGTACCCTGCAGCAGGCGCTGGGCCTCACCGTGTTCCTTATCACCCACGATCTGGACACCCTGTACGCTATCTGCGACCGCGTGGCGGTGCTGGCCGACCGCAAGGTGGTGGTGAATGCACCCCTGTCCGAGGTTGAGGGCTTCGACCACCCCTGGGTGCAGGAGTATTTCCACGGACCACGGGCCCGCGCTGCGCGCGGCGGCCGTGATGCCTTCCTTCAACGCACGGCGCTAGAGGCGTCCTGAGCCATGGAAACCAAAGCCAACTACGTCCTGATTGGTGCCTTCACCATCATCATCGCCGCCGCGCTGCTGCTGTTCGGGCTGTGGGCGGCCAAGTACTCCACCGAACGCAGCTGGCAGGAGTACACCATCGTGTTCCGCGAGGCGGTGACCGGCCTGTCGGTGGGCAGCCCGGTGCAGTACAACGGCATTGCGGTGGGCTCGATTACCAAGCTGTCCCTGGCACCCAATGATCCGCGGCAGGTCAATGCGCGCATCCGCGTGGACGCCGAAACCCCGATCAAGACCGACACCCGCGCCAAGCTGGCCATCACCAGCCTCACCGGACCGTCCATCATCCAGCTCACCGGCGGCACGCCGCAGGCGCCGACCCTGCGCTCCGTGGATAAGCGCGAAGCGCCGGTGATCCAGACCGCGCCGTCGGCCCTGCAGAACATCGCCGACACCGCCAACCGCATCGTCGAGCGGCTGGACCTGGTGCTGAACGACAAGAACATGGCCAGTATCTCGGCCACGCTGGAGAACCTGGAGAAGATCAGCGGCTCCCTGGCCGACGGCAACCAGGGCCTGGAAGCGCTGCTGGTCAGCGCGCGCGACGCCGCACGCAACCTGGACAAGACCCTGTCCACCGCCAATGGCACCATCCAGCGCATCGACAAGGACGTGGTGCAGCAACTGCCGCCGCTGCTGGACAAGCTGGAAAGCACCCTGGCACGGCTGGATTCGGCCGCCGGCAACGCCGATGCGCTCCTGGGCGAGAACCGCGCCGCCATCAACAGCTTTGCCACCGACGGCCTGGGCCAGATGGGCCCGACCCTGTCCGAACTGCGCGGCCTGATCCGCGACCTGCGCCAGGTCAGCGACCGCCTGGAAGGCAATCCCGCGCGCTACCTGATGGGCCGCGACGCACCCAAGGAGTACGAACCCGAATGAAGACAACCCTGCTGCGCCGTTGCCTGCCCGGCGTGCTTGCACCGGCCGCCCTCCTGCTGGCCGGCTGTTCCGTGTTCAGCACCCAGCAGCGCGACCCCGTCACCGTCTACGCGCCGCTGATTGAGGTCGCGCCGGACCCGTCCTGGCCCAAGGTCAGCTGGCAGCTCGCCGTGGTCAAGCCAACCGCCGCGCGGGTGGTGGACAGTGCGCGCATCGCCGTGCGTCCTTCCCCCGGTGAAATCCAGGTCTACCGGGGCGTGGGCTGGTCGCAGCCCTCCGGCGACCTGATCGAAGCCACGGTGCTGCGTACGCTGGAGGACTCCGGCAAGATCGGTTCGGTCGCCCGGCCCGGGAACGGCATCCGCGCCGACTACCGCCTGGTCATGGACCTGAGGCGTTTCGATTCCGACTACGCGGGGTCCTCGCTGCCGTCGGCGGTCATCGAACTGAACGCCAAGCTGATCCGCACGCTTGACCAGCGCGTGGTCGCCTCACGCACCTTCGTCACCACGGAACCGGCCGGGGCCACCGATATTCCCAGCGTAGTGGCCGCGTTCGAGCGGGCGCTGGGGTCGATGGGCGCGGAATTGGCGGGCTGGACCCTGGCCAGCGGCGAGGCCGACGCCCGAGGCACGCGCTGACGCCGCGCCGGGCTAGCCCGGCTCCGCCAGCAGGATGGTCCGGAAGGTCAGGTTGATGCGTTCGCCCATGGGCTTCGCGGTCCGCGGCAGCGCGTGCTGGCAGTGCTGCTGGGTCTCGCCGCGCATGACCAGCAGGCTGCCGTGCCCCAGCTGCAGCGCCAGCTTTTGATCGCGTGCCTGCCGATGCCGGAGCAGGAAGCGCCGGCTGGCACCCAGGCTGAGCGAGGCGATGACCGGGCGTCGCCCCAGCGCAGCCTCGTCGT
>JAJAZJ010000151.1 GCA_026785795.1 Pseudoxanthomonas sp. | reverse complement strand
CGGTGGCCCTGGCCGAAAGCCTGGGCAGCCTGGCCGGTGGTTTCTGCGTGGACCCCGCGCGCGAGGCCGTGGTGGGCCTGGAGATCAACGCCAATCACGTGCGCGGCGTGCGCGAAGGCATCGTCACCGGCACCGCACGCGCGCTGCACGTGGGCCGCAGCACCCAAGTGTGGGAGATCCGCATCGAGAACGAGGTCGGCAAGCTGGTGTGCATTTCGCGGCTGACCCTGGCGGTGGTGCCGATCGGTTGAGGCCCATGTAGTACCTGGACGGTCCAGGGCGCCACTTAGTGGCCCAACTCCAAATCCATCCGGTATGGTGCGCGGATGACTCCCCCACCGCCTTACGCCACCACCGGCGGCAGACTGGGGCGCGCGCTGCGATACCTCTACCGCGTCCCGCTGCTGCTGGTGCACCTGATCGTCTTGCTGCCGCTGGTGCTGCTGGGCATGGTGCCGCTGTGGTCCGGCATTCGCGTGGGCAATGAGCGCCTGGAGCATGTCGGCATCCGTTTGTGGTCGGCGGGATTGATGCGCATCTTCGGCTTTCGACTTCGCCGCCTGGGCACGCCGCTGCCGGATCCGGTGCTGTTCGTGGCCAACCACGTCAGCTGGGTGGACATCGAGGCCCTGCACAGCCAGCGGATGATGGGCTTCGTGGCCAAGCGTGAGATTCGCAGTTGGCCGGTCGTGGGTTGGTTGACGGCACGCGGTGAAACCATCTTCCACCAGCGCGGCAGCCAGGAGTCCATGGGCGGGGTGATGCACGCCATGCTCGAGCGTCTGCAGTCCGGGCGGGCGGTGGGCGTGTTCCCGGAAGGGCGGACCCGTGACGGGCATGCGGTGGGTGCGTTCCATGCGCGCATCTTCCAGCCCGCGGTGGAGGCAGGGGTGCCGATCCAGCCCGTGGCGCTGCGCTACGGGCCACGCGGCAGCGCCCAGAGCGTGGTGGCGTTCGGGCCGGAGGAAGGCTTCCTGGTCAATTTCCTGCGCCTGCTGGGCGAACCGCCGCGCACTGCCGACGTGTGCTTCCTGGAACCGATCCTGGTCAGCGACACGGAGGGCCGTCGCCAGATGGCGGAGCTGGCGCGCAGCCGCATCGTCGCGGCGATGGGCGCCGAGGCGTGAGCGTCTTTTGGCACAATGCTCCATTCACAAGGAACATCCTTCGCGACATGCTGACCGCCGCCGACTACCAACCCCCCAAGTGGCTGCGCAATCCGCATCTGCAGTCGGTGCTGAGTTCCAGCACCCTGCGCCGACGGCGCGGGCTGCGCGCGCTCAATGCCAGCGGCGCGGCGACCACCGAACACATCTTCGACGGCGGCGGCGGAGTGCGCCTGCAGGGCTGGCACAGCACCATCCCCGGCGGCGGCGGCAGCGGCCTGGCCCTGCTCCTGCACGGCTGGGAAGGCAGCGTGGACTCCAGCTACATGCGCATGACCGCCGCGCGGCTGCTGGGAGCCGGTTTCGACGTGGTGCGCCTGAACTTCCGTGACCACGGCGATACCCACCACCTGAATGAAGGCCTGTTCCATTCCAACCTGCTGGACGAGGTGGTGCATGCGGCCGGTGACGTGGCCGATCGCTTCCCCAGCCAGCGCATGGTCGTGGCCGGCTATTCGCTGGGCGGCAACTTTGCCCTGCGCATGGCCCTGCGCGCGCCGGCCGCCGGGCTGGTGCTGACGCGGGCAATTGCGGTATGCCCGGTCCTGGACCCGGCCGCGACCATGACCGAACTGGAGCGCGGGCTGCCGCTGTACCTGTGGTATTTCCAGCGCAGGTGGCGCAGCTCGCTGCAGCGCAAGCGTGCGCTGTTCCCGGCCCTGCATGACTACGACCCGGCGGTGCTGTCCAAGGGCCTGCGCGATCTGACCGGGTGGCTGGTGGAGCGGCACACCGACTTCGGCAGCATCGAAGATTATTTCAACGGCTACGCCATCGCCGGCAACCGCCTGGCCGGGCTACAGGTGCCGGCCGACATCCTGATGGCCGAGGACGATCCGGTGATTCCGTTCGGCACCTTCAAGGACTGGAAGCTCCCGGCCACTGCGCACCTGGAGATCGCCCAATGGGGCGGGCACTGCGGCTTCATCGAGAACGCGGCCTGCGATGGATTCGCCGAACGCTGGGTCACCCAGCGGGCGCTGCGGCCCATCGCCTGAGCGAAACCGGAGCCCGGGATACAATAGGTGTTTGATCCGAACCCCCTGGAACCGCATGTACGACACCATCCTGGATGCGCTGCGCCGCAACGCTCCCGACGAAGCCGTGCCGGCGGCGCGCGCACTGACCGCCGAACAGCCCGACAATTCGCAAGCCCATCGTTTGCTGGCCAGCGCCCTGCGCATCGCCGGCGATGCCGAAGGCGCACTGGCCAGCATCGACCGCGCCATCACCCTGTCGCCCGAGCAGGCGAGCCTGCACATGGAGCGGGCCGGCCTGCTGATGGGCGTGCACCGCCTGGGCGAGGCGCAAGCCGCATTGGCCAGCGCCAGCGGGCTGGACCCGAACCAGTTCGGCGCGCACGTGCTGCAGGCGCAGCTGGCCCTGGGTCGTGGCGACCTGGGCGCCGCCGAAGGCCACAACCAGCTGGCTGCGCGCATCGCCCCCGATCACGCCCAGGTAGCTGCGGTGGACGGCATGCTGGCCCTGCGTCGGGGTGATCCGGCCAAGGCCCTGACGATTCTTTCCCGGGCAACGCAAACCGATCCGGACAACCTGCAGGTGCGCTACGCGCTCGGCTTCGCCTACCTGGACCAGGGCCTGCTGGCGTTTGCCGAGCAGGCGTTCCGCAGCGTACTGGACAAGGCCCCGAATGCGACCGGCCTGCGCGGCCTGATCGCCAGCCTGCTGGTGCGCCAAGGCAGCCTGGCCGAGGCTGCGGACGAGCTGGACCTGCTGCTGCAGGACCCGGCCAGCGACACCACGGCGCTGCGCATGACCGCCGGCGAGCTGGCGCTGCAGGCGGACCGGCCCGAGCAGGCGCTCGTGCACCTGAAGCAGGTGCTGGCCAAGCATCCGCACGACCGCCGCGTACTCAGCGGCCTGATCGAGGCATGGCGCCGCCTGGACGCTGCCGACGATGCCCGCGCCAGCCTGGACGCCGCGCTGGCCACCACCAGCAACGCGCATGATTTGTGGCTGGCCCGGCTGATGCTGGAATCCAGCGGTGATGCGGCCACCTATGAAGTGGTGAATCGCTGGCTGGCCGCCATGCCGGACCACGTGCCGGCGCTGGAGGCGCGCATGTCGTTGCTGGCAGCCAAGGGCGACACCCTGGCCGCCGAGTCGCTGGCCCACCGAATCATCAAGCTGGAGCCCGGCCGCAGCAGCGCGGAAATGCTGCTGGTGGACAGCGTGCTGTCGCGCGATCCGGAAGCAGGGCTGGCGCGGGTGCAGGCATTGATCGCCCAGTCGGAAGACCCACAGGCACGCGGCGCGCTGCGTTCGTGGCTGGGCCTGCTGCAGGATCGCAGCGGGCGTTTCGAAGACGCCGCCAGTACCTGGGCGTCGTTGGCCACCGAGCAGGCTCCGCAGCGCCTGCCGCTGCCGCCCACCGGTGCACCGCGCGAGCGCTGGCCGGCGCTCGCCCAGAACCTGCCCAGCGACCGGATGGTGCTGCTGCTGTGGGGGCTACCCGGCTCGGGCGTGGAGCGGATCGCGGCGGTGTTCGATGCCGGCGGCGACCTGCTCTGCGCGGACCGCTTTGGCCCCAACCCGCCCAGCGACGGCCTGCAGAACTACAACACCGTGCCGGCGCTGGCCGCGGGCGAGCTGGACGGTGCGCAGCTGGTGGCCGAGTGGCGCGCGCAGCTGCCGGCACGCGGCTATATCGAAGGCCACATCATCGACTGGCTGCTGTTCTGGGACAACGCGCTGCTGCTGGGCATGCGCCCGCACCTGCCCGAGGCCACCCTGCTGATCGCACTGCGCGACCCGCGTGACATGCTGCTTGACTGGCTGGCCTTTGGTTCGCCCATGCCGTTCGCGCTGGCTACGCCGCAGCAGGCCGCCGGCTGGCTGGCGGTGATGTTGAACCAGGTGGCCACGCTGCACGAGCAGGAGCTGTTCCCGCATCGCCTGCTGAAGATGGACCAGATCGGCGAAGACCCGGCCGCGGTGGTCGCCGCCATCAGCGCTGCGCTGGAGGTGGAGATGCCGGCGCCGGCATCGTTCGGGCAGGCGCATTTCCCGGCCGGTCACTGGCGCAAGTACGCCGGCCCGTTGGCCGACGCCTTTGCCATGCTCACGCCGGTGGCCAAGCGCCTGGGCTATACCGAAAGCTGATTCCCACCAGGAGATTCGCCCCATGCGCATCCACAGCCATAGTTTCGAAAACGGCAAGCCCATTGCCGCCGAATTCGCGATGGGCCAGAGTGACGGATTCGCAGCCAACCGCAATCCGCACCTGGCCTGGGACGGCGTGCCGCAGGGCACGCGCTCCTTCGCCCTGCTGTGCATTGATACCGATGCACCCAGCGTGGCCGCAACCGTCGGCCGCGATGACCTTGAAATCCCGGTGGATCAGCCGCGCGGGGATTTCGTGCACTGGACCGTGGTCGACATCGCGGCCGATGTGCGCGAAATCGCGGCCGGCAGCTGCAGCGATGGCATCACCGCCAAAGGCAAGTCACACCCGCCCGGGCCGCCGGGTGCGCGCCAGGGTTTGAACGACTACACCGGCTGGTTTGCCGGCAATGCGGACATGGGCGGCGATTATTTCGGCTACGACGGTCCGTATCCGCCGTTCAACGACCTGCGCACCCACCGCTACTTCTTTCGCCTGTTCGCGCTGGATGTCGAGACGCTGGACCTGCCGACGTGCTTCACCGCCGCCGACGTATTCCGCGCCATGTTCCAGCACGTGCTGACCGAAGCCAGCGTGCATGGCACTTATTCACTGCACGCGGGCGCAGGGCGCGGCTGACTCCGCAGCGCCTGGGAGTTCAAAGATCCAGCTGGATCATGTCGCGATCAGGCAGAAGCGCCCCATGGGCGCGACCGATTCCCGGCGGGAACCTGTAAAGCTCGCGCTCATGGGGCGCTCCTGCGATGGATCCATGCAAGGCCTCAAGAGCTCGCGCCCATCTACCCGCAGGGCATAAAGGGCGCGCCTACCGGTGGGTTCCTGTCAACGCGGGAGCTGCATCCGCCGCTCCCGCATCGCAGGCGAGCAATACTGTTTACTTCGCCGTTTCCGACTCCACCACCATGTCCAGCTCGTAGGCGATCGATGCGCCATCGGCCGGCGGGCTGGCCACGCTGAAGCGCTTCACCCGCACCATGTTGCGGGTGCCGGCTTCGTGACTGAAGCCCTAGATGTCCTGGTACAGCGGCTGGAACTCGCCCGGCGTGCCGGTGCGGATGCCGTTGGCATCGAACTGGATCTCGCGCACCTGCAGGCACTGCTTGTCCGGGATCAGCGGGTGGCTGCAGGGTTTGGCCTGCGGGCCGACTTCAAGGAAGGCGGTTTCACCGGGGCCACCGAAGCGGGTCTGCGCGGTGGGCTTGCCGGTGAAAGTCAGCACGTCGGCGCCGGCAGTGGTCAGGGTCAGCACCGGGTCATCG
>JAJAZJ010000150.1 GCA_026785795.1 Pseudoxanthomonas sp. | reverse complement strand
TGTACTGGAACTCTTCCTGCTGGATCTCGGTCACAGGCGAGGAGGCGGTGACCGTCTGGCTCTGGATGCGAGTACCGGTGACGGTGATGCGGTCAAGCTCGGTTGCCTGATTCTCTGCCGGGGCAGTGGTGGTCTGTGCATAGGCAAAGCCCGTGCCGGCCAAGGCCGTGGCGCCCACTGCGAGCGAAAAAGCGATCGCGTCGCGCAGCTTGGTGGTTTTACAGTTCATTTTTTTCTCTCTCCAAGTGGATCTTGGTGGGTGGGCCAACGTTGACCGCCTTGCATCGTCGTGAAATTGGCATTACACGGCCGAGGGAGGGGTGACGCGATGGTAGCTCGGTTCCGGCAATTATTAAAGTGTCGTTACGAAATTATCAAAGTGCTGTTACCTATGAGGCGAAACTAACGGGAAATTTACGGTGCTCCGTTTCGGCAGGGTTAAGGTCCCGTTAAGCCGAGCGCCGCGCCGAACTGTGACCCACGTCACAGAACGAAGGAAATTCCGGTATTCGCCATCAATGGTGTTGGGCTGCCGGGGGGTGATTCACCCGGGCAAAAAGCAGCTGGTGGGCTGCCTACAGGTCCTGCTCGTAGCGGACGTAAGGCACGGTGCCCTCGTCTTCAGCCGCACCTAGCGGGCCGAACGGGTTCTTACCGCGGGTAACCACGTTATCTGCACCCACGGTGAGCTGGCCGCTCCACGGGGTGCGCCAGGTCAGGCCCAGGCCCAAACCCTCCCACTGCGGCTGGCCGGGTACGTCGACCACGCGGCCGACGATGTTGGCGCTGAAGGCACCGTAGCCGCCGCCCACGTTGAGGCTCTTGGTGTTCCAGCGGTCGGCGATGGCCGGCACGTCGGCAATCGGCACCAGGCGCGCGCGGGCAACGGCGCCGCCGATGCGCACGAAGCCTTCGCGGCCGATGTTCTTCTGGCCGTACACGGCCAGGTCATTCTGTTCGACGCGGGCGCCGGGGCTGGTGCTCAGCCAGGCTGGCAGGGTGTCGCGGCCGCTACCGGCAGACAGGCCCAGCTTGCCGCTGTTGTTGCTCAGCGAGGCACCGGCGCTGACCCGCTGGCTGCCGCGGTCCTTGCTGTCGCCCATTTCGGCCAGCGCGCAGTTGCTGATCAGGCTGCCGATGTTGCTGCCAATCCCGCTCTGGCGGTTGCACAGCAGGCCCAGCGAATTGCCGGAATCCACGCCGAAGGCAGCGCCCAGGGTGTTGCTGCCCAGCCGCCAGCGCGCGCCGGCAGACGCCTCGCCGGTGGGCTCCAGCAGGAGCACGGCTTCAACCTTGCCGCTCGTGTTGTTCCACACCGGCAGCACGGTGGAGTCGCGCTTGGCCTGGGCATGCGCGCCCGAAGCCACGCCTAGGGCGAGCAACAGGGCAAACGGCAGGCGAAGCAGACGCGAATTCATGGGCGGATCAGACTCCCGATTCCAGAGCGAAGTTCCCACTGCAGGGGAACTCGATGGTAGGCGGTTTATGTTTCCTTAACAAGTCACGTGTGGCCGGACGGGTTACTGCAGGAGACCGGGGGCGGCAGCTACGACCGGCCCGGCGACAAACAGCTCCTCGATCTCCTCCAAGGAAAAACTATAGCGCTGGCCGCAGAATTCGCAATGGATTTCGGCCTCCCCCGTGACCGCGGCGGCGCGGGCCTCGGCCGGGCCCAGGGAGGACAGCATGTCGGTGACCCGGGCCCTGGAGCATGAACAGGCAAAACGCAGCGGGCGCTCGTCCAGAATCTGCAGCGCCTGCTGGTGGAACAGCCGATGCAGCAATGTCCGGCTGGGCGCTGCCAGCAGCTCATCGACGCCCAAGGTGTCGAACAGGGCCCCGGCCAGGGCCCAGCCGTCGCGGTCGCCCTCGTCGCCGGGCAGCTTCTGCAGCATCAGTCCGGCCGCACGGCTGCCGTCCGCGGCCAGCAGCAGGCGCGTGGGCAGTTGCTCGGACTGCTGGAAATAGTCTTCCAGCGCTGCGGACAGGGTGGCCGACTCCAGCGCAACCAGGCTCTGGTAGCGCTGCGGTTCGCGCGGATCCAGCCCCGGGTTCTCGATGGTGATGGCCAGCAGCGAGTCCGCGCCCAGCCGGGTCAGGTCGAGCGGTGCATCCTGGCCGTCGGTCAACTGGGCGATCCCGCGCAGGGTGCCCTGCGCGGTGCACTCGGCGAACAGCGTGCGCAGCGCGCGCCGGCTGCGCAGCTGCAGGGACAGGCGGCCGTTGACCTTCGCATGGCCGGTGAACAGCGCAGCTGCGGCGCAGGACTGTCCCAGCAGGTTGCGCGCGTTGTCCGGGTAATGAGCATGCGCCAGCACGTCGCGCCAGGTGTCCTGCAGGCGCACGCAGACCCCGCGTACGCCGGCCGCGGGCAGGATGAATCGGGTCTGCAGGTCGTGCTCGTCTTGCATGGATGGGGCCTTGGTGGTGTGGCCAAGCGGTGCGCGCAGCGGCATGGGCATAATGCCGTGGAATGGATTGATCGAGGCTGCAAACAATGGGGGCGACGCAGGTCATGCTCAAGCAGAGGGGCTGCGCTTGAACGAGGCAGCCGGGCGGCCGCCGAAGCGCCGCGGGTGGCGCTGGCTGCTGCTGGTGCCGCCGCTGCTGCTCGCCTTCAGCGTGCTGCAGGTCGTGGCGCTGCGCTTCGTGGACCCGCCGACCTCGGCGTTCATGGCTGCGCGACAGCTGGAAGCATGGACCGCTGGCGATCGCAAGTTCCGCCTGGCCTACACTTGGCGCGACTACGCGCAGATCGCACCGTCATTGCCGATTTCGCTGGTGGCAGCCGAAGACCAGAAGTTTCCCCTGCACCGGGGCTTCGACCTGGTGGCCATCGACCAGGCCATCGACCGCAACGCCCGCGGCGGCCGCGTGCGCGGGGCCAGCACCATCAGCCAGCAGGTGGCGAAGAACCTGTTCCTGTGGAGTGGCGGCGGCTACCTGCGCAAGGGGCTGGAAGCCTGGTACACGGTGCTGATCGAATTGGCGTGGCCGAAACACCGCATCCTGGAGGTCTACGCCAATATCGCCGAGTTCGGGGATGGCGTGTACGGGGCGGAAGCCGCCTCGCAAACCTATTTCGGCAAGCCCGCAAGCCGCCTCACGCCGGCGGAAAGCGCGCGCCTGGCCGCGGTGCTGCCCAACCCCAAGCGCTACAGCGTGCGCAATCCCGGGCCCTACGTGCAGCGCCGCGCGGCGTGGATCCAGCGCAATGCGCGCAACCTGGGCGGGCCGGGTTACCTGGAGGACGGCAGTGACCCATCGCCCTGAGCCATCGCCCGGCCAGCGTCATGCCGGCGTGTATCCACTCGCCGCATGGCGATACAGTACGAGCTGCAACCACGCAGGGGCAGTCTTGATGAAGCGGGAACGCGTGCCAAACCGGCGAGCCACGACATGAGCGCACAGAGCGACCGGTTGACCGTCGTGGTGGCTGCGCGCAACGAGGAGCAGGCGCTGCCCACGCTGCACCCGCGCATTGCGGCGGTGCTCAGGCGACTGGACGGTATCCAGGGCCGGGTGTTGTACGTGGACGACGGCAGTACCGACGGCACCTGGGAAGTGATGCAGCGGCTGGCCCGGCAGGATGACGGCGTCTCCCTGCTGCGCCTGTCGCGCAATTTCGGCAAGGAGCTTGCGCTGACCGCGGGCCTGGACCAGATAGAGGAAGGCGCAGTGCTGATCCTGGATGCCGATGGCCAGGATCCGCCGGAGCTGATCCCGCAGTTCGTGGCCCGGTGGCGCGAGGGATATGACGACGTGCACGGCACCCGCATCCAGCGCGAGGGCGAGGGTTGGCTGAAGCGCAGCACGGCCGCCGCTTTCTATCGCGTGATCGGGCGCCTGTCCAAGACTCCCATCCCCGCCGACACCGGCGACTTCCGCCTGCTGTCGCCACGCGCGCTGGCCGCACTGCGGCAACTGCGCGAACGCCATCGCTTCATGAAGGGACTGTTCGGCTGGGTGGGTTTCCGCCAGGTGGCCATTCCCTACCGGCGCGAGCCGCGGCTGGCGGGGGAGAGCAAGTTCGGGCTGTGGAAGCTGTGGAACTTCGCCCTGGAGGGCATCACCAGCTTTTCCACGGCGCCGCTGCGGGCGGCGACCTACCTGGGCCTGTTCACCGCATTGTTCGCGTTTGTGTTCGCGGTGTGGATCATCGTCAAGGCCGCGCTGTACGGGGACCCGGTGGCGGGCTGGCCCACGATGATGTCGGTGATCCTGTTCCTGGGCGGCATCCAGCTGATTGCGCTGGGGCTGATCGGTGAATACCTGGGGCGCATGTACGATGAATCCAAGCAGCGCCCCCTGTACCTGGTGGACGTCTGGCAACCCGCTTCGGGAGGAGTATCCTCAGCCCTTGGCCCCGATCCGGAAGGAGGAACTGATGCACACGCTGCGCCAGCTGTTGGGAAGCAAGTCGCCTGAGGTGTATGCCGTTGCCCCGGCCGATTCAGTGATCACCGCGATCCTGATGATGGCCGAGAAAGGCGTGGGCGCGGTGCTGGTAATGGACGGTGCGCGCCTGGTCGGCATCGTGTCCGAGCGCGATTACGCGCGCAAGGTTGTCCTGCACGGCAAGTCGTCGTCCGACACGTCGGTGCGCGACATCATGACCGCCGAAGTGGTGACGGTCAGCCCCAGCCAGACCGTCGAGCAATGCATGCAGATCGTCACTGACCATCGCATCCGCCACCTGCCGGTGGTGGACAAGGATGAGGTGATCGGCGTGATTTCAATCGGCGATCTGGTGAAGGCCGTGATCGAGGACCAGAAAGCGCAGCTGGAACAGCTGCAGCGGTATATTGCCAGTTAGGCCCCACGATCAGGGCATGTTCTTAACCCAGGAGAGAAGCAAATGACCCAGTACCTGATCGAGCGTGAAATAGCCGGCGCCGGCGACATGTCAGCGCAGGCGCTGCGGGACGCGTCCAAACACTCCAATGCAGTGCTCGCGGAAATGAGTCCTGACATCCAATGGGTTCATAGTTACGTCGCGGGCGACAAGATCTATTGTGTCTACAACGCACCAAGTGAGCAGCTCATTCGTGAGCATGCCGACAAGTCGGGCTTCCCCGCCAACAGGATCACGCCGATCAGTGCGGTGATCGACCCCGCCACGGCACATGGCTAGAGCCGGCCTGGGAC
>JAJAZJ010000149.1 GCA_026785795.1 Pseudoxanthomonas sp. | reverse complement strand
GCGCGGCCGGCGGAGCGCCGCCCCCCCCGGGGCCGCCCCGACAGGCGCCCCCAACCAACGCCCCCCGTCGCCCCGCCGGGCGGCGCGAGGCACGTAATCTTCAAGTCGTTTTTTTGCGGCTTACGTCGCTCCTACAGCGCGCCTGAGATGGCCGAACTGCTGCCGTGCCGGCGACAGGACCACGATGTCGGCCCGGCGCTGGGTTCCGATGACGATCGGGGCTTTTGGCGCGGATCGGCGCGGTCCGACCCAGCCGTTGGCTCACGCGTATCCCGGGCTGCTGGCAGCGGGCACCGTGGCAGTGCCCGGCCGCCAGCTTCCCCGCCTTGACCGCCCCCGGTGTACCCTGCGGTTTCCCGGATACGAGGCGTGCACATGAAGACGATTCTGGTCGCCAGCTCAAAGGGCGGCGCGGGCAAGACCACCCTGGCCACCAACCTGGCCGCGCACTTTGCGCTGGACGGCAAGCGCACCGTGTTGGTCGATGCCGATCCCCAGCAGTCCTCCACTCGCTGGGCAGAGCGCCGCGCCGGGCTGGAAAGCGCGGTCCTGCCGCTGGACGGGAGCCGCAAGCGGGCCTGGCGGGCCGGGCTGCCGGACGATGCCGAGCGCGTGGTGATAGACGCCCCTGCGGGCGCGATGGCCGACGACCTGGAGCATTTCATCGAGCATGTGGATGCGATCGTGGTCCCGGTGCTGCCCTCGGCGCTGGACATCGAGGCCACGGTGGGCTTCCTGAACTCCCTGTCCAAGATTCCCCGCATACACAAGCGCAGGCTGCCGGTCGGCCTGGTGATCAACCGCAGCAAGCCATGGACCAACACCTCCCAGCAGGCGCTGGACATGCTGAAGAGCTGGCCGTACCCGGTGGTCGCGCAGCTACGCGACACCCAGGCCTACGTGGTCCTGGTGGGACTGGGACGCAGCCTGTTCGACTACCGCTCGGCCCAGGTCCGCGAGCACCAGGCTGACTGGGAGCCGCTGCTGAAATGGATCAAGAAAGCGTGAGCACTGCGGCCGGCGTGGCCGAAACAGACAACTACCCGGGAGCGGTGCCATGCGTGAATTGATCCTAGTGCGCCATGCGCATGCCGAGCCGGCCGCCGACGGACAGGCCGACCTGGACCGGCCGCTGACCCCCCTGGGCCTGGCCGAGGCCCAGGCCGCCGGCCGCTGGCTGGCCCAGCAGAATCTGGTGCCGGACCGGGTTCTGTGCTCGCCGGCGCGGCGTGCCCGCGAAACCCTGGCGGCGGTGCTGGAGTCGCTGGGCAACGTCGAGCAGAGGCTGGAGGCCGAGATCTATGAGGGCACGCCGGGCACGCTGTCGGAACTGGCCGACGCCAACCGCGACGCCGATCGCCTGCTGCTGGTGGGCCACAACCCGGGCCTGGAGCGCCTGGCCGCGCTGATGCACAGCGGCCAGTCCGGCGATTACCGCGGCATGCCGACGTCCTCGGTGGTGGTGCTGGGCCTGCCCGCCGATGCCACCATCGAGCCCGGCGTGGCCATCTTGTCCGCCTTCTGGTGGCCGTGACGGCCATAGCGTCGGTTCCCCGGCGTTGGCTGCTGTGTGGCCTGGCGGCACTCTGCGTGTCCCCGCAGGTGGCCGCAGCTAGCGACAGTTTCGACCCGGCGCGTTCGCGCTTCGGCTTCGAGCTGAAGACCCGCTGGGGCATGCAACTCGAGGGCGTGTTCCCGCGCTACGAAGGTGGAGTGAGGCACCTGGACGATGGACGCCACCAGGTGCACCTGCGCATGTTCAGCCAGTTCGTGCAGATCGAGGGCAATGCGCGCTACGACGGGTGGACCCGCAGCGACAAGTTCTTTTGGGCCGAGCGCTACCCCGAGGTGGTGTTCGTGTCCCAGCCCTACAGCGAGGACCTGCTGCGCACCGGCGGCCCGCTAGCCGGTGAATTGACCATCCGCGGCGTCACCCGGACCCGCACCCTTAAAGTGGCGCCTGCCACCTGCGGGCGCCCGGCCCGGGATTGCGACGTGTTGGCCACGGGCGCGGTGCGGCGCAGCGACTTCCGCATGGACGACTGGCAGGTGGCGTTGGGTGATCGCGTGGTGTTCGTGCTCAAAGCCAGGCTCAAGCCGGACGCGGCGCCTTGAATCCAGCATTGCGTGCGTTGGTGCTGGCGCTGGCGCTGTCGTGCAGCGCCTGCGTCAGCCTGTCCAACGCCCAGCGTGATCGCTCCGCAGGTCTGGCCGAAGCGGCGCGCTCGCAGGTGCTGGACTGTACGGCCGTCGACGCCTGTGCCGAGGCTTCGTCCCTGCACGCACTGGGCGCCAGCGCCTACGCCAAGTCCACGCCGGATGCCCCGCGCCACTACGCGCTGATCCTGGACCAGGGCCAGGACGCGCTGCTGGCGCGAATCAACCTGATCCGCAGCGCACGCCAGCGCATTGATCTGCAGACCTACATCTTCGACCAGGATGACAGCGCGCGACTGGTGCTGGAAGAGCTGCTGGGCGCCGCGCGTCGCGGCGTGCAGGTGCGGGTGCTCGTCGACCAGATGGGCACGATGGTCGACCTGGACCTGCTGGCCGGGCTTGCCGGCCAGCACCAGAACTTCGCGATCCGCATCTACAACCCGAGTTTCGGCAAGGTCAAGATGAACTATCTTGATTACGTCACCAGCGTGCTGTGCTGCTTCCGCCGCTTCAACCAGCGCATGCACACCAAGGTCATGCTGGTGGACAACGTGGTGGGGATCACCGGCGGGCGCAATTTCCAGGACGACTATTTCGACTGGGACCGCGTATACAATTTCCGCGATCGCGACGTGCTGGTGGCGGGTCCGGCAACCGCCGAGATGGAGTCGAACTTCGAGGCATTCTGGAACGCCAGCCGCAGCGTGCCGGTGGAGCGATTGAACGACGTGGATCGGCTCATCCTGAAACAGGGCGTACCCCGACTGGCGGCACCCGAGTATTTGCAGCCGCAGCGCGTTGCGGGGCTGTCCGCGCGGGCCAGTGACAGCAGCGTGGTCCAGCAGCGGCTGGTCGACAGAGCCATGCAGGTTGGCGCGGTGGACTACGTGGCCGACCGCCCGCAGAAGCACCGCAGTGAGTTCCGCCGGGATGATGCACCGGCGGCACCGGAGCTGAAAGCGCTGATAGAAGGCGCGCGCAGCGAAGTGCTGCTGCAGACGCCTTACCTGGTGCTGTCTGGCCCCGCGCAGGACCTGTTCCGGGCCCTGCGGCAGCGCAATCCAGCCCCGCAGGTGTTGGTGTCCACCAACAGCCTGGCCGCCACCGACAATGCGGTCGTTTATTCGATGACGTTCAAGTACAAGCGGCGCAACTTGCGGGAGTTCGGATTCCGCATCCATGAATTCAAGCCGTTCCCGGCGGATGTTCCGGTCGACTACGACGCGCTGCTGCTGGAGGGTCTGCCGGCCGATCCATCTGATCCGCCCGATCAAGCCGCACCCGCGTTCGGATCGTCAGGCTTGTCCGGCGAGGCCGCACTCCGACAGCGGCGCGCCGAGTCGCGTCCCTCGTTCCTCAGCAGCGGCGCAGGCACCAAGCTGCTGCCACTCAAGCGCGCGGGCGTGCGCATCGGCCTGCACGCCAAGTCGATGGTGGTGGACAACCGTATCGCCGTCATCGGCACCCACAATTTCGATCCGCGCTCGGAAAACTACAACACCGAAAGTGCGGTGATCATTGACGACGTCGAATTTGCCGAAGCGCTGGCCGCCAGCATCCGCCTTGACATGGCGCCGGAGAATGCATGGGTGATCGCGCCGCGGGTCAAGCCGCCGGTGCTCTCCGGACTGGACTACAGCCTGGGCAAGGTGTCCGAGGCATTGCCGCTGTTCGACCTGTGGCCGTGGCGCTATGCCACCAGCTACGAATTCCTGCCCGGTCCCGACTGTCCCCTGCCGGTGCCGCCCAGCGACCCGGCTTTCCATCGCTGCCATGTAGCGGTTGGCGACTTCCCGGAGGTCAACGTCGTCCCCAAGTGGCTTTACACGCGCCTGTTGACCGCATTCGGTG
>JAJAZJ010000148.1 GCA_026785795.1 Pseudoxanthomonas sp. | reverse complement strand
CGGCCTGGCCCTGCACGCGGTCGGCACCCCGCGATTCCCCGCCGGCGCGCTTTATGCGGTCCACGACGACCGGGCAGTGGCCGCGTTCGATCTTCGCGACGTGGTGCGCGCACTGGACCTGCCGGTCCGCTGCATGCAATGAACATCCGCGGCGTTTTTGCGGCAATGGTGCTGGCCGCGGCGCTGCTGGCCGTCGCCAACGCGGATGCGGCGCGACTCTACAGCTGGAAGGACCGCTACGGGGTGAGCCAGGACGGCGACCGCTCGCCGGAGGCGGAAGAGCGACCAGCCAAGCACGTCAACGTGGTGCGCTTCGGCGACGCGCCCACCGCAATGGTCCGCCTGCGGCTGGAGAACGAGGGCGCGCGCTACCAGGCCTGGGCAGACAACGTGCTGCATGGCCCGGTGCAGGTGATGCTGCGCTTCAGGCAGGCAAGCCAGGTGCGGGCCATGCCGCAGCTGCCCGCTTCGGCTACGGTGCCCGCGCGCAGCAGCCTGCGGGTGGCCGAGATCCGCGTCACCGCGCCGCTGGCGGGCGACGATTTCGAGCTGCTGCTCGATGCAGTACCCGGTGATCCGGCCACGACCCCGCAGGACTTCAACTACCGCCTGCCGTTCGACTACGCCACGGTCCGCGTCGACCAGGGCCCGGGCGGCAGCTACAGCCATAGCGATCCGCAGAACCGCCATGCGGTGGATTTCGCCCTGCCCGAAGGCACGCCGATCGTGGCGGCGCGCGCCGGAGTGGTGATGCAGGTCGAGTCCGATTTCGACAAGGCGGGCCCGAGTCGCGAGAAATACGGCGGTCAAGCCAACTTTATCCGCATCGTCCACGACGACGGCAGCATGGCCGTGTATGCGCATCTGAAACCGGAAGGCGTGCAGGTGCGCGCCGGGCAGCGCGTGCGCCAGGGCCAGCGCATCGGCCTTTCGGGCAACACCGGCTTCAGCACCGCGCCGCACCTGCATTTCGCGCTGCAGGTCAATGCCGGCATGCGCCTGCAGTCGATCCCGTTCCGCATGTTCGGCCCGCTGGGGGAGCTGAAGTTTCCTGCCGGCGGATGATTTCGCCCTGCCCCGCTATAATTCGGGCCCTTCCTGCCCGCCCCACGCCCCTGACGGCGTCCTTGCCATGTCCGAAGTCCGTACCGAAGCTGCGCGCCGCCGCACCTTCGCCATCATTTCCCACCCCGACGCCGGCAAGACCACGCTGACCGAGAAGCTCCTGCTGTTCGGCGGTGCCATCCAGATGGCCGGCTCGGTCAAGGGCCGCAAGGCCGCGCGCCATGCGACCTCCGACTGGATGGCGCTGGAAAAGGAGCGCGGCATCTCGGTTACCTCGTCGGTAATGCAGTTTCCGTACGAAGGACGCATGGTCAACCTGCTGGACACGCCCGGCCACGCCGACTTCGGCGAGGACACTTACCGGGTGCTGACCGCGGTGGACTCGGCGCTGATGGTCATTGACGTGGCCAAGGGCGTGGAGGAGCGCACCATCAAGCTGATGGAGGTTTGCCGGCTGCGCGACACGCCCATCATGACCTTCATCAACAAGCTGGACCGCGAAGGCCGCGACCCGATCGAGCTGCTGGACGAAGTGGAAAGCGTGCTCGGCATCCAGTGCGCGCCGGTAACCTGGCCGATCGGCATGGGCTCGCGGCTGAAGGGCGTGGTCCACCTGGTCAGCGGTGAAGTGCACCTGTATGAGCAGGGCCGCAACTTCACCCGCCAGGATTCGACCATCTTTCCAACCCTGGACGACCCGCGTCTGGTGGAAAGGCTGGGCGAGGCGCTGCTGGCCGAACTGCGCGACGAGCTGGAGCTGGTGCAGGGTGCCTCGCATGCGTTCGATGCCGAGGCCTATCTTGCCGGCCGGCAGACCCCGGTGTTCTTCGGCTCGGCGGTCAACAACTTTGGCGTGCAGCCGCTGCTGGATTTCTTCGTCGACCACGCGCCGCCGCCGCAGCCGCACGCCACCACCACGCGTGAGGTACAGCCGACGGAGGAAAAACTTAGCGGCTTCGTGTTCAAGATCCAGGCCAACATGGACCCGCAGCACCGCGACCGCGTGGCCTTCATGCGCGTGTGCTCGGGTCGCTTCGTTGCCGGCATGAAAAGCCTGCACGTGCGCACCGGCAGGGAAATGAAGCTGGCCAACGCGCTGACCTTCATGGCCAGCGACCGCGAGATCGCCGCCGAGGCGTGGCCGGGCGACGTAATCGGCATCCACAACCACGGCACCATTTCCATTGGCGACACCTTCACCGAGGGCGAGGCGATCAACTTCACCGGCATCCCCAACTTCGCCCCGGAGCTGTTCCGGCGCGCGCGCCTGCGCGATCCGCTGAAGTTGAAGCAGCTGCAGAAAGGCCTGGCCCAGCTGAGCGAGGAAGGTGCAACCCAGTTCTTTCGCCCGCTTATGAGCAACGACCTGATCCTGGGCGCGGTGGGCACGCTGCAGTTCGAGGTGGTCGCCTACCGGCTGAAGGACGAATACAGCGTGGACGCCAGCTTCGAGCCGGTCGGCGTGGTCACCGCACGCTGGATCCGCTGCGAGGACGCGCGCAAGCTGGAGGAGTTCCGCGACAAGAACGCGATGAACCTGGCCGTGGATGCGGCTGGCCACCTGGTCTACCTAGCACCCACCCGGGTGAACCTGCAGCTGGCCGAGGAGCGCGCGCCCGGGGTGCAGTTCATGGCCACCCGCGAGCACGCGCACAGCGTGGGCATGGACTGACCGCGTGCCGCCGCTGCCCACGCTGCCTGGCCTGCCCGATCCGCCCGGCTTCGCTTTCATGCTGAAGCGACTGCTGCGCTCGCCGCTGCTGCGCATGCTGTACTTCGCGGTGATGTTAATGGTGTTCTCGGAGCTTGTGGGCCGGCTGGTGCAGGCTGCAGGGATTCCGCTCAACAGCCTGAAGAACATGCAGGCCAACCTGGCCTACAGCCTGCTGGCGCTGGTGCCGTTTATGCTGGCCTATTG
>JAJAZJ010000147.1 GCA_026785795.1 Pseudoxanthomonas sp. | reverse complement strand
GCCCGTAGCCGCCCGGATAGCTGCCATAGCCGCCGGGATCGCTGCCGTAGGCGCCTGGGCTGACGCAGCCGGCGAGCAACAGCAGGCTCATGGCCAGCAACAGTGCGCTGGCGCGGATCGTGTTGTTCATGGAATGCTCCCAGGATCTCCGGAGCCCCATATGCACCCAGAGGTTGTGAATACCGTGTCGTTGCCGTCGGCGAGCGGCCGTGCGGCGCGTTGGACTCGACGGGCTGGCGGGGAGGCAGCGAAGCGCAACGCTGGGCGCCAACGGCTAATCGCCAACCTGCACGCCCTTCCAGAACGCCACCCGTCCACGGATCTCCGCGGCCGCCTGTTTCGGCTCCGGGTAGTACCAGGCCGCATTGGCGTTGACCGCGTCGCCGACCACGACGTCGTAGTAATGCGCCGTGCCCTTCCACGGGCAGGTGCTGGTGTGGTCGGAGGGCCGCAAATGCTCGCGCACCAGCGCATCGGCGGGGAAGTAATGGTTGTTCTCGATCACGACGGTGTCGTCGCTGCGGGCTACAACCGTGTCGTGCCAAGTGGCGGTTTTCATGGTGTGGTTCCGGATGGGTGATTGGACTGTCGAGCTTGCGACGCGCGACCGTAAAGCGATGTCAACGCGAAAGAATCGGCTTACGTTCATTTATCCGGGTAGCGGGCGCCCCGTAGGGTAGGCTTGAGCCCACCGCTCTTCGATCCGTGCCCGCGCGAATGGGTGCATGGCAATGGTGGGCCGAGGCCCACCCTACGGGGCGGGCCTTGACCCACCGCGTATCGTTCAGGAACCGCGGCGTGAGACGCGGCAGTCGCGATGCGCGACGAGTGCTTCCCCCATTGACACCCCGGTAACCGCTACGCGCGCAGGCTCGCTGCACATTCATCGCAGGAGTCCACCATGAGCAATACAAAACATTCCCTGTTGACCACTGCCGTGATGGGCGGGCTGCTGCTTGCTGGCGCGGCTGGCGCCCAGCAAGGCAACGACATGTTCAGCCAGATGGACACCGACGGCGACGGCCGCCTCTCGGCACAGGAGCACGCTGCCGGCGCCGCGGCACTGTTCACGCGGACGGACGCCAATCGTGACGGCAAAGTCGCCAACGACGAAATGATGCCGATGGTGCCGCATGCCGGCCCAGGGCACGGCGGTGCCATGATGGACGGCGGCATGAAGCACGACAGCATGAAGCATGACAGCATGAAGCACGACAGCATGAAGCATGACAGCATGAAGCATGACGGCATGGGCCACGACAACATGATGATGATGGCCGATAGCAACCAGGACGGTGCGGTCACCGCCGCCGAACATGCCGCGCACGCCAAGGCGATGTTCGAGCGCATGGATGCCAACCACGATGGCCGCATCAACGCGACCGAAATGGACGCGGGACAACAGGGCATGCACGGCCAAGGCGATATGCGAGCGATGATGGATTCCAACCACGATGGGACGATCACCGCAGCCGAACACACGGCTGGCGCCAGCGCGAGGTTCGCGCGCATTGACGCCAACCGCGATGGCTTCGTGAGCCGGGCGGAGTTCGATGCCAGCAGGCAGGCCATGCGTACTCCCTGATCAGGGACAGGCCCCCAGGCTCGGTTAGCGCCAACAGGCCAGCGCCTCTCCACGGACATCGCAAAATGCCGGGTTGATGAAGCCCACCCGGCCTACCCACACTTCCTGCATTCACCGGTCTGTGGCAAACTACGACCGGTAGAAGGGGAGCAGCTCCCGCTGCCGATATCGTCACCACGGGTCAGGGCCTGCGCCCCGCCCCCGATACGGCAGACAGGTCACCAGGCCTGTGAGCGACACCTTCGCCCGCCTGTGCTGAAGGTCGTTCCGTCCCCGGAGCGCCTCGATTGCCTGCGGTCGTGAGGCGCGTGCCCGGAGAAACCATGGAAACCATAGCCACACCGATGATGTGGGTCGCGTTTGCGGCCTTCGTCACTGCTGCCCTGATCGTCGACCTGCTGGTGCTGCGCCAGAATGGCCCGCACAAAGTGTCGACCCGCGAGGCGCTGATCTGGTCCGCCTGCTGGATCGCGCTGGCCCTGGCCTTCAACCTAGGCTTGTGGTGGTACCTGCAGGGCCGCATGCCCGACGCCGACGTCAACCGCATTGCCCTGGAGTTCCTCACCGGCTACCTGGTGGAAAAGGCGCTGGCGGTAGACAACATCTTCGTGTTCCTGATGCTGTTCTCCTATTTCGCAGTGCCGGCGCAATCGCAGCAGCGGGTGCTGATACTGGGCGTGCTGGGCGCGATCTTCCTGCGCGCGATCATGATCTTCATCGGTGCGGCGCTGATCGCCAAGTTCCACTGGGTGCTGTATTTCTTCGGCGCTTTCCTGCTGCTGACCGGCGCCAAGATGCTGTGGGCGGTTGGCCAGGAGCCGGACATGGACAAGAACCCCATCCTGCGCTGGATCACCGCCCACGTGCCGCTAGTCCGCCGCTACCACGGCGAAGCGCTTTGGATCGGCCAGGGCAAGCGCCGCAAGTACACCCCGCTGTTCGTGGTGCTGGTGATGATCGCGATCACCGACGTGATCTTCGCGGTCGACTCCATCCCGGCCATCTTCGCCATCACCACCGACCCGTTCATCGTGCTGACCTCGAACGTGTTCGCGGTGCTGGGCCTGCGCGCGCTGTACTTCCTGCTGGCCGGCATGGCCGAGAAGTTCCATCTGCTGGCCTACGGACTAGCGCTGGTGCTGATCTTCATTGGTACCAAGATGCTGATCGTGGACGTCTACAAGATCCCGGTAATGGTGTCGTTGGGCGTGGTGGCGTTTACCCTGGCCTCGGCGATGGTGCTGAGCCTGGTGATCAAGCCCAAGGAAAAGCTGGGCGACGCCTGACGCGCCCAAGTCGGGTTTGCTGGCTTTAGCTTTCCCGGAGGGCGGGTCTTGACCCGCCATGGGTGCAGCTGTGACGCGAAAGTTGTGCATCGCAGTTTCCACGGTCCACGATGCGGGATGCGGACGACAAGCGGCGGTTCAAGACCCGCCCTACTCATGTCACCTGAAGACGTATCCTGCACGCGGATCGCCACCGCCATGCTTCCTCGCGTGGCGCCTGACTTGAAAAAAGTAAAGTAAAAAAGGGCCAGCGAAATCATCCGCTTGAAATGCCTGTTCTCTCTGACCCGTTTTCATGCCTGCTTCAGAACCCCCGCAGTCCTGATAATTGCGATCAAAAAAAAGGCCCGGCAAGCCGGGCCTTTCTTTGTTCAAGAGCTATCTTACTTTTTGGAGGAATCCGTTTCGTCGGTGACCTTGTTGTCGGGATCGTTCGGCATTTCGACCGTCGCTGTCGGTACTTCGACCGTGACTGTCTTGTTTTCGAGCTTCACTTCGGCCGTTTCCACTTCGTACGCCGGCAGCTCGCCGCCCTTCGTCGTGATTTCCACCTCAGGCATTTCGCCTTCCTGGGTCTTTTCCACGTTGCAGCCTGCCAGCGCAAGCACCATGACCGTGCCTATGAAAAGGGTTGCGGTATTGCGAATGGGGTTGCTCATGTTGATGCTCCTTATGTGGGTCGGAATGACATGCTTGCTATGGGGCGTAGAGACGTGCGCAGCTCGTAGGGAAGGTCTGGTTCCGGAGCTGAAACTATAGATTCAGATTCGTAAAGTAGCGTGATGGCATTGCATCGGGCGGCGCTCCTGTTCAGGAACCTAAGCCAGGATTGCTTCAGATGTATCCCGACCCAATCGCAAGCGTTGGCCAACCCCTCACCCGACGTTCGGATTCGCCTGACAGACGAGTGCTCGTCATGCGCGTGCTGCCGGCCTGCAATGGCACGGCAGGGGCCGCTGCGCTATACAGTGTGGTCCGACCGCTGCCGATGCTCCCACGTGCACTTCGAACAGGTCCTGATCCTTGCCATCCTGGCGGCGACCGTCGGCATGTTCCTGTGGGGGCGGTGGCGGCACGACATGGTGGCGCTGGGTGCATTGCTGGCCTGCGTGCTCACTGGCCTGGTGCCGGCACAGTCCGCGTTCCTGGGCTTCGGGCACCCGGCGGTCATCACGGTTGCCTGCGTGCTGGTGCTCAGCCGCGGACTGCAGAACTCCGGCGTGGTGGATGCACTGGTCCGGGTGGCATTGCCGACCAAGGCCGGGCCCATGCTGACGATTGCCGCGCTGACCGCGCTGGGAGCGCTGTTGTCGGCGTTCATGAACAATGTCGGGGCACTGGCCCTGCTGATGCCGGTCGCCATCCAGGTTGCGCGAAAACAGAAACTGGCTGCGGGGCAGGTGCTGATGCCGCTGGCATTCGGCTCGATCCTGGGTGGCATGACCACCTTGATCGGCACGCCGCCCAACCTGATCGTGTCCGGCTTTCGTGAGCAAGCCGGCGCCGGCGCATTCACGATGTTCGACTTCTCACGGGTCGGTGTGCCGGTTGCCGTGGCCTGTGTGCTGATGATCGTGGTGGGCGGCTGGCGACTGGTTCCGGTTCGCAAAGGCGCCGGCGCCGGCGGTTTCGACCCCCGTGCATACCTGACCGAGGCACGCGTCCCCAACGATGCCAAGGCGGTGGGCATGACCGTGCGCGACGCTGAGGCGATCCTCGATCGTCACGACGCCCAGGTGGTTGGCATGGTCCACGCCGAGTTTCGCGTGCATGCGCCCAATCCCGGTCGCGTGGTGCGCGCGGGCGACATCCTGGTGATCGAGGCCGACGCAGACGCGCTGGCCGGCGCGCTGTCCAGTCTGGGGCTGGTGCTGGAGGAACAGGTGCCGGTGCAGCGGTCAGACGCCGCCGAGGAAGCTGATGCCGATTCGGATGAGGTTGCAGGCAGGCCAGCTGAGGCGAATGAGGTGGCGCTGGCGTCCAAGCAAGTTGCGTCAACGCACGCGGACGACTCCTCCGGGTCGGATCCGGCTCCCGATGCAGATCCAGAAAGCTCCAGGCGAACTCCACTGGCGGATATCATGCTGCAGGAGATCGCGGTGATGCCAGGCTCGCGCTTGGCCGGGCGCTCGGCCACCGACCTGGCGCTGCGTACCGGCTACAGCATCAACCTGCTGGCCATTGCCCGTGACGGCCAGCGTTCGATGAAGCGGCTGCGTTCGCGAATTTTCAAGCCGGGCGACATGCTGCTGGTC
>JAJAZJ010000146.1 GCA_026785795.1 Pseudoxanthomonas sp. | reverse complement strand
TCCGGCAGGTGCGCCTGGGCCAGCGTCCACAGCTGCTTTTCCACCGCCGGCAGGCCGGGCCAGCCGCTGATGCCGTGGTAGCGCGCCAGCACGCGCTTGACGTTGCCGTCCAGGATCGGGAAACGATCACCCCAGGCTTGGGCAACGATGGCGCCGGCGGTGCTGCGGCCAATGCCGGGCAGGGCCATGAGCGCGTCGAAATCGCGGGGCATTTCGCCGCCGTGCAGCTCCACGCACTGCCGCGCGCTGGCGTGCAGGTTGCGTGCGCGGGCGTAGTAGCCCAGGCCTGACCATTGGGCCAGCACTTCATCCAGGCTGGCGGCGGCCAGGTCGGGCAGGGTGGGAAACGCCGCGACGAAACGCTGGAAGTAGGGCGTGGCGGTCTTGACCTGGGTCTGCTGCAGCATGATTTCCGCTACCCACACCCGGTACGGCGTGCGCGGGTGCTGCCAGGGCAGATCGTGGCGGCCGGCGTGGTCGAACCAGTCCAGCAGGCGCGCGGCGAAAGACTCGGCTGATGCGGTCATGGCGTGTGCGCCTGTGCCGGTACGGCGTCGTCGCGCAGCTCGATTTCCACACCTTCCAGCAGTGCGCCGGAAATTTCCAGCTTTGGCGAGGTCAGGCTGCCGGTGATCGGCGGCAGGGGCGAGCCACCGGCATCGGCATTGGCCCAGTCGCTCACGCTGGACAGACGGAAGCGTCCGTCGAAGCGTGTGGCGTCACGCCGCAGCTGCAGGGTCGCGATATCGGAAAAATCGGTAGCGCCGCGATAAGCCAGCAGGAACGGCAGCGGTGAGTCGGATTGACCGATCGGAGCCGGCAGCGCGGGCCACGCCGCTGGCCATTCCGCCAGGTTGCCTTCCAGCAGCAGCTGCAGGGCGTCATCCAGCAAGAACTCCCCCGCTGCGGCCAGCGGGGGCAGCGCGCCCGGGCCGCGCACGGCCAGGTGCATCGGCTGCACGGCGAATCCGCTGCCATCCATGCGCAGCGGCCCGGCCAGGCCCAGCGCGAACGGCCGGG
The DNA here is from genome assembly GCA_026785795.1 of Pseudoxanthomonas sp. GTDB lineage: Bacteria > Pseudomonadota > Gammaproteobacteria > Xanthomonadales > Xanthomonadaceae > Pseudoxanthomonas_A. The sequence continues at coordinate 2,017 of JAJAZJ010000146.1, read as the reverse complement.
AAGTGGTCCCCGATACATGGCGTGCGTGTGCACCCAGCAGCGCCGGCTCCAGCTGCAGGCCCGCGCCCTTCTTGAGTATTGCGGAAAGTCTTACCTGCGAGGGCAGCTGCCACTGCGCTGCCTGCACTACGACCTGGCCCACGGCGCCAATGCCGGCGCCAGCCGCGGGACGCGTCATGGCCAGATACAGGTCCATCGGAACGGATAGGCCATCGCCCGCGTAGCGGGCACGCAGGTGCGCGGTGACGGGCTTGTCGGCGGACAGCTGCGCCAGTTCCAGCGCCACGCCTTCAACCCTCCACTTCGTACCGACGATTACTCCGTCAGTGATCCGTGCGCCGCGGACCAGCGTGGGTAGCTGCGTATCCGCAGCGGGACGCGTTGCCTTCCATTGCTGGTAGGCGGCGACGTCCAGTACCGGCGCATCCAGCTCGATGCGGTTTGCGGTCAGCTGCTTGCCGCGCGCACGCAGCGTGGACCACGGCAGGGAAACCAGCAGGCGCTCGACCCTCAGCACGGGCGTGCTTGCGCCGGGTTGGCGTGCAACCAGCTGCCGAACCACCAGCTGTGGGGTGCCGCGCAGGCGGTATTCGCTGACCCCGCCAGCGGTGATTTCAAGACCAAGCGCATTGCCTGTGTATTTCAACATCGCAGGCACCAGGTTGTCGGCCCGGAGCATCCACGCCAGCACCAGCATCAGCAGCAGGACCAGTGCTGCCAGGCCCCAGAGCAATCGCCTGCGGCGTGGGTCCAGGCCCGGGTTTGCGCTCACGCGCCCAGCGCCTCCGGCAGCAGCGCATCGACGAAGGCTTCCGCGTCGAAAACGCGCAGGTCTTCGGGGCGTTCGCCAATGCCGGCGAAGCGGATCGGAATGCCGAATTCGCGGGCCAGTGCAAACACCACGCCGCCCTTGGCGGTGCCGTCCAGCTTGGTCACGACCAGCCCGGTGACTCCAACTGCGGCATGGAACTGCCGCAGCTGCGACAGCGCGTTCTGGCCGGTGGTGCCGTCGATCACCATCAGCACTTCATGCGGTGCGCCCGGGTCCAGCTTGCCCAGCACGCGGCGGATCTTGCCAAGTTCCGCCATCAGTCCCTGCTGCGTGTGCAGGCGGCCGGCGGTGTCTGCAATCAGCACTTCGATGCCGCGAGCCTTGGCGGCGTGCAGCGCATCGAAGGCGACCGAGGCCGGATCCGCGTCCTGGCCCTGGGCAATCACCGGCACTCCGTTGCGCTCGCCCCAGCTCTGCAGCTGGGCGACTGCGGCGGCGCGGAACGTGTCGCCGGCGGCAAGCATCAGTGCGTGACCCTGGTCCTTGAAGCGCCGCGCCAGCTTGCCGATGGTGGTGGTCTTGCCCACCCCGTTCACGCCCACGGTGAGGATCACGAAAGGCCTGGCCGTGGTGTCGATCACCAGCGGCTGTGCCACCGGCGCCAGTGCGGCGACGAGTTCGGCGCGCAGGGCCTTGAGCAAGGCATCGGCATTGGTGAATTCGCGCGCCTTCATGCGTTTGCGCAATGCCTCCACCAGGGCGGTGGTGGCAGGCACGCCAACGTCGGCCATCAACAGCGCGGTTTCCACTTCGTCCAGCAGCGCGTCATCCAGCTTGGGGTTGCGCGAAAACAGCCCGCCCAGCCCAAGCGCGAAGCCGGTGCCGCGCAGCCGTTCGCGCCAACCGGTGGAGGGGCTGGAGGGCAGGGCATCGGTGATGGGAATGGACGGCGGCTGCGAAGCAGTGGCTGGCACGCCCAAGGATTCAGCAGACGCGGATTCACCACCTGCTTCGGGCTGCACTTGAACACCATTGGCCGGGTCCGGGACTGCAACTCCACGGTCCTGCATATCCGGGAACGCGGCGGCCAGTTCTTCCAGGCTGTAGCGCTGCGTGGAGTCGGTGCCGGGCGCGTTCTTGGGGCCACTTTCAGGCTTCTTGCGACGAAAAAAACTGACCATTGCTCGGGGATGTCGGAGAATGGGCCCATGCTAGCACCGGCACCCACCTGTTCCTGATGAAGCC
>JAJAZJ010000145.1 GCA_026785795.1 Pseudoxanthomonas sp. | reverse complement strand
GGCCGATCGCGATCGCCGTCCAGCGGCGCGGACCGACTTTTTCGCCCAGGAACGGCACGGCCAACGCGGTGATCAGCATCGGCGCGACAAAGGTAATGGCATAGGCCGAGGACAGCGGCATGCTGCGCAATCCGTACACGAACCCCACCATCATGCAGATGCCCAGCACGCCGCGCAGCAGGTGCAGGGGCCAGTGCACCTGCAGCAGCGAGCTCAGGCTGACCGTGGACAGCACCCAGACCAGCACGAACGGCAGCGAGGCCATGCCGCGCAGGGCCGCCACCTGCAGCGGCGGATAGTGCGGCGCAAGCAGCTTCAACCCGGCATCCATGAAAGCGAACATGGCTACCGCAAACAGCATGTAGCCGATCGCAGGCAGGTGGGTGCGGCGCTGGGGCATGGGCCATTATCCCCGCGCCTGCAGGCGGCCGGTAGCGCCATCGGTAAAAGGCGCAGGCGGACCGGACCCCGCGTGCCGCACGGCCCGCGGTGAGCTACCCTAGCCACTGTCCCGCCATGTCCACCGCCATGCCCTCTTTCGACATCGTTTCCGAAGTTGACCGCCACGAGCTGACCAACGCCGTGGACCAGGCCAGCCGCGAGCTCACCACCCGCTTCGACTTCAAGGGCGTGGACGCGAAGTTCAGCCTGGATGACAACGTCATCAGCCAGTCCGCGCCCAGTGAATTCCAGCTCAAGCAGATGGCCGACATCCTGCGCGCGCGGCTGATCGCGCGCGGCATCGACGTGCGCTGCCTGGAGGAAGGCGAGGTGGAGACCAACCTGGCCGGCGCCCGCCAGAAGATCACGGTCAAGCAGGGCATCGAGCAGAAGCTGGCCAAGAAGATCGCCGCCGCCATCAAGGACGCCAAGCTGAAGGTCGATACCCAGATCAATGGCGACAAGCTGCGCGTCAACGGCAAGAAGCGCGATGACCTGCAGGAGGCCATGGCCCTGCTGAAGAAAGGCGATTTCGAGCTGCCGCTGCAGTTCGACAACTTCCGTGACTGAGCTTCCTGCAACAGACCACATCGCCGACACCCGCTTGTGGCTGGAGAGGGCGGTGATCGGCCTGAACCTGTGCCCGTTCGCAAAAGCCGTGTACATGAAGGAGCAGGTGCGCTTCGTGCTGAGCGATGCCAGCACGCCCGAGGCGCTGCTGGAACAGCTGGCCGAAGAGCTGCTGCTGCTGCGCGACACCCCGGCCGATGAAGTCGACACCACCTTGATCGTGCACCCGCAGGTGCTGCAGGACTTCCTGGACTACAACGACTTCCTGGACAACGCCGATGCCGCAGTCGAGGCGCTGGACCTGGAGGGCGTGCTGCAGGTGGCCAGCTTCCACCCGGCCTACCAGTTCGCCGGCACTGCGCCCGAGGACATCGGCAACTACAGCAACCGTTCGCCCTACCCCACCCTGCACCTGCTGCGCGAAGACAGCGTCAGCCGCGCGGTGGAAGCGTTCCCGGATGCCAACCGGATCGTAGACCGCAACCTGGAAACGCTGGACAGGCTGGGTATTGATGGATGGAAAAAGCTGTTTGCACCAAACCCCTAGCCAATGCACCCTCGGCGCGTAGGAGCGACGTAAGTCGCGAAGCGATCACAACCACACCGCATCCCAATACGGGTAATCCCCGATTCTGCTCACCAGGCCAGCGCGAACGGGATTCAACACGATGTATCGTGCGACCTGCCGGATATCCTCATCTCGCCTCAGTGCACGGTCATGGAATGCACGCGCCCATACCTGACCCAGGGCTGGGTCATGGAGCTTCAGTGCACGCGCCGTGTTCGATTTCACTTTCTGCACCAGAGCCTGCAAGCTTTCTGCATCGGAAAGCGTAACCAGCAAGTGCAGATGATCCGGCATCAGCGTCCACGCCAGTAACTCGGTCACCTTCCAAAGCTCCAGTCCATGCAGTGACCTGGCCAGCAATGAGGCTTTCCCGGTTTCCCCGAATATTCGGGCGCGCTGGTGGGTTGTGAACGTAAGCAGGTACGTTTGCCCGGGAATGGAAACACGCCCGCGACGCAAGGCGCGTTGTCCCGGGGGGCGCTCTGTATGGAGATTGGTCGGCATATACCGACGATGGGACAATGTTCACCCGCGATAAATCAGTAGTCGGTGGACTGACGGGTAGGTATTTTCTGAGGATCGCGACTTACGTCGCTCCTACGAAAGCAACGCTTCCTGGTGTTCTTGGCTCAGGATCGTCCAGTCACCGACGGCAAGTTCCCCCAGCACCAGCCCACCCACTTGGCTTCGATGCAGGGCTTCAACATGGTTGCCCACTGCGGCGAACATGCGCCGGGCCTGGTGGTAGCGGCCTTCATGCAGGGTCAGGCGCACGTGGCGTGGGTCGATGACTTCCAGGTCCGCAGGCAACAGCAGGGTCTGCTCGGATTCCAGCATCAGCGTGCCGCTGGAAAAAGTGTTCGCCTCGTCACCGCGCAGGTCGCTTGCCAGGGTGGCTTCGTAGACCTTTGCCAGTTTCGATTTGGGTGACGAAATACGGTGCAGCAGCGCACCTTCGTCGGTAAACAGCAGCAGGCCGCTGGTCTCGCGGTCCAGCCGACCCACGCTGGACAGCAGCGGTGAACGCAGGCGAAAACGCGGCGGCAGCAGGTCGTAGACGATACGGCCGGGATCCTTGGTGGAGCAGGTATAGCCCACCGGTTTGTGCAGCATCAGCAGCAGTCCTGGCGGCGGATCCAGCAACTCGCCGTCCACACGCAGGGTTTCATGGTGCAGCGGATCGTCGGCGTACATGACTTCGCCGTGCGCGTCGGTGATGCGTCCTTCGCGGAACAGCTGCGCCACCTGCTTGCGACTGCCGTAGCCCAGGTTGGCGAGATACCGGACCAGCTTCATCGTGCAGGCTTGCCTGGCCTGGCCGACGCCGACGCCTTGATCGCCTCGATCACCTTGAAACCATCGCGCTCGCCCAGCACGCGCACCTGGCCAAAGCTCGCGTTCAACACCGCCTCGTAGGGAAGATGGCGATTGGCCACCAGGTAAAGCCTGCCGCCGGGCCTGAGCGATTCCGCGGCAACTGCGATAAAGCGACGCCCGACATCGGGACGATCGGCGCGGCTCTGGGTGTGGAACGGCGGATTGCTGACAATGAAGTCGTACTGCTCCGGCAACCCGATGGTGACGTCGTGCCAGCGATAGCCCAGCGCGGCCTGCGCCTCGAAGCTGACAAGGTTGTGCCGGGCCAGATCCAGCGCGCGAGCTTCGGCTTCATACAGGTCCAGCGCGGTGACTTGGGCGCAGCGCGACAGGATTTCCGCAGACAGGTAGCCGTAGCCAGCGCCTAGGTCCGCGCCCTTGCCGACCAGGTTCGCAGGCAGGTGCTCGACCAGCAGTGCCGACGCCGGATCGATGCGGTCCCACGCAAACACCCCGGGGCGGCTGCGGAAGCGTGCATCCAGGATCGGGCGCGGCGCGTCCAGCGCGGACCACTGTGCCAGCAGCGGTGAGTCCTGCGTGGCGCTGCGCGACTGGCTCCAGAACACGCGGCAGTGGTACTTGGTCAGGCTGCCGCCCAGTCCCGCGAGCTGCTTCAGGTCGGCCTCGCCGGATCTGGCCCCTTCGCTGTTGGTGATGCTGGCCACGACCACGCCACCGTCGGCGCACAGTGAAAGCGCACGCGCGAACAGTGCGCGGGCTTCCTCGCGCTGCCGTGGCGGCAGCACCAGCACCAGCGCATAGCGTGCGGGCAGTGCCGAAGCGTCCGCAGTGACGTGCAGGCCGGCCCGCTGCAGTTCATCGGCGAACGGCCTATAGCTTTGTTCACAGACCAGCTGCTGCAGCGGAAACTGCCGCATCGCCGCGCCTTCGCGCGCGCGCAGGAACAGTACCGGCCCCGCAGGCCACGCCAGCGCGCGCGAGGCAAACGGCAGGAACAGCGCATCAAGCGCGGGATCGGAGTTGCTGGCGGCCAAGAGGCTTCACGAATGGGAGAACAGGCATGGATTCTACCCGCGGTCGGGCTCCCGGGCGGGGCCCCGGGCGGCGGCCCCCCCCCCCCCCCCCCCCCGCCCGCCGCCCCGGCGGGGGGGGCGGGGGGGGGGGCGGGGGGGGGCGCCCCCCCCCCCGCCCGGGGCGGCGCCCCCCCCCCCCACGCGCCGCCCCCCGCGGGCGCGGGGGGGGGCCCCCGGGCCGGGCGCCCGCCCCCCCCCCCCCAAGGCGGGCGCGGCCGCG
>JAJAZJ010000144.1 GCA_026785795.1 Pseudoxanthomonas sp. | reverse complement strand
GGGCAGCCGAATCCAGCTGCAAGAGCAGCGCGTCCAGATCCGCCAGCGCAGGCGCGTGCATGCCGCGCAGGACATCGCCCACTTCATCCAGACTGCCGGTTTCCAGCGCGCGCTTCAGGTCCGCCTGCGAGTGGCTCGCGACCGCCGCTGCAGCATGCGTTCGCGATGCCGCTGCAGGGAGCCTTGGCGGCGCGGCACGCTTCCTCCACACCGCCCAGACCAGGGTCAGCAGCCAGAGACCTGCAAACGCGACCGCCAGCCATGCCCAGGAGACGCCAGGCAGCCAGCGCGGCGGCGAAGCTGCGCCCGCGGGCAGCCCGGGATCAGCGGCGGCTGCGATGCCCGATCCACTGGGTGCGGCAAAGCTTCCGCTGCCCGCGCTGACGTCCAGGGTCAGGTCAGGCAGCGATGCCAGCTGCGCCGCGCCCGCGCGCACGTCCCACCACGCCTGGCGGGGACCGGGCACCCGCAGCGGGCCTGCGGCATTGGGCACGATGGAGTAGCGCCGGGTCATCTTTACCTGCGGCGTGCCGCCGACGAAGGTCTCGTCGTACTCGGCGGGCTCGGCAAACACCTGTGCACCCGGGATCGACGGCGCCGCCAGCTCCGGCATCTGCGCCTGGGTGGCGCCCTGCGCGATCGCCTCGACCACCAGGGTGGCCGCCTCGCCTGCGCGCGCCGTCTGCGGAACGGTCACATAGCGCAGGCGCAGGTCGCGCACGGGCAGCCATGGCTGCGGTGCATTGTCGGGCTGCGCGCGCACCGTGAGCGTCTTGGGCTGGCCGGTAGCGCTGAGTTCGCGGCTGTTGCCGCCCAACAGATCATCCACCCAGCCACCCGCACCCCGGCCGGCGAAGCGCGGGGCGGGAATGGTGAGATCGCCGCTGCGTTCGGGAACCAGCAGGAACTTGCGTTCGACCAAGTTGTAGCGGCGCCCGTCCACCTTGCGCACCGACTGCACGTCGTCGCCGATGCGCTGCAGCGAAGCGCCCTGCGGTGTATCCAGGTCAAGCTGGCCGGACACCAGCGGCACGTCATACAGCAGCCGCAGGGTCACGCCAACGGACTGCTGCACGTACGGGCTGGGGTCGTCGATTTCGATTTCCAGCGTCGCGCCCTGCACGGCGACGGTGGCCGCCGATGGATCCGCGCCGCTGACCAGCAGCGTGATCGGCGCCGTGCGCTCCGCGCCAACCACCACTTCGGGCACGGTCAGCGTGCCGGGGCGCTTGGGCGCCAGGGTGATGGCGAAGCTGTTCCTCGACTGCTGCCGGCCGTTGATCCACTCCAGCGAACGGGCCTGCGACTGGCCCTCCAATACGAAATCACCCATCAATGGCGACAGGTCCGGCTTGGCCGCCAGCTGGTCGCTCTCGATAGTGAGGGTGACCGACTCGCCCATGCTGACCTGGTTGCGGTCCAGCCACGCGCGCACCTGCGCACTGGCCGGCGCCACGACGGCCAACCACACGGCGGTGCAGCCCAAGGCAATCATCACGCTGCGCTTCATTGCCCCTCCCTCTGCCGGCGTTCGTACTCCAGCCGGAACTTGGTCTTCAACAGGCCGCCCGGCTCGTCCGGCACGCGCCGCAACCATGCATCCACCGCCTGGCGCTGCTCGCGCTGTTCGGCGGTTTCGGCAGGCTTGGCGTCCTGCTTGTTTTCCTGTTCGCCGGGTTTGGGCTGGGCCATGGCCTGCTGCATGCGCGCACGCTGCGCGGCATCGGCTGCCTGCTGTGCCTTGGCGTCTTCGGCCTGCTGCTGGCCGGGCGTGGGTGGATCGGATTTTTGCGAGGACGGGGCCTGCTTGCCGTCCTGTGCCTTCCGGTCAGGATCCTGCTGCTGGGGCTTGCCCTGGTCCGGCTGATCCTGATTCTTGCCGGACTGATCCTGGTCCTGCTTTTGCTGCTGTTTGTCCTGCTTGTCCTGCTGCTGCTTGTCCTGGTCCTGTCCGCTCGGCGGCTTGCGCTTGCGCGCCGCGTCCACCACCTTGCGGTTCTCGACGGCGTCTTCCATGCCGGGCTGCACGGCAAGCGCCTGGTCATAGGCGGCGATGGCTTCGTCGTAGCGCCCCTGCTTGGCCAACGCATTGGCCTGGTTGTAATAGGCGTCGGCGCTATTGATGCCCGTGAACGCCTGCTCGGCGGCCGCGAAGTCACCCTTGCGATAGGCGTCGGCGCCCTGTTCGATACGTGCGTGTTCCTGCTGGTCGGCGCGCTGCCACCAGCTGCGTTCGGCCGCCTGTGCAGGCAGGGCCACGGGCAGGGTCAGGCAGACCAGCACCACGGCCAGGCCAGTGCCACGACGGAATGCAAACAGCGCAAGCAGCATCAACGGCGGCAGCAGCAGGTAGCCCTGGTCCTGCCACGCAAGGCCCTTCTGGCCGCGGCTGGAGCTGGCGTCGGCTTCCACCGGCGCCAGCACGCCGAGAGCACGCAGGTCATCCGTGCCGGCGCCGAGGGTCTGGTAGCGGCCGCCGCCGGCGGCGCTGAGCGCGCGCAGCGATGCTGCATCCAGCCGGGCCTGGCTGATGCTGCCGTCCACGTTGCGATACGGCGCGCCCGCTGCGGTGCCAACGCCCAGCGCGGATACGCGAAAGCCCTGGTCGCGCGCGGTGGTGGCGGCCGCGTTGTGCTTGGCTTCGGCCTGGTCAGTCAACAGCAGGATCTCGCCCTGTGCGAACCCGGCCTGCTGCAGCAGTTTTACCGAGGCAGCGATGGCCTTGTCGGCCGCCTGCCCATCCACTGGCATCACGTCCGGTTCCAATGCATCCAGGAACAGGGCGACGTTCGCCGCATCGTCGGTCAGCGGCGCTACGGTGAAGGCTTCCCCGGCGTAGGCCACCAGCCCGACCTGCCCACCCGCGCGCTCACGCAGCAGGGTCGCCAGCTTGGCGCGGACCTGCAGCAGACGCGAAGGCGGCAGGTCGGAGGCGGCCATGGCGCTGGACATGTCCAGCGCAATCACCAGCGGTGAATGCGACTGCCACAGCGGCTGCTCCACCTGGCGCCAGCTGGGGCCTGCCAGGGCCAGCACGGCCAACGCGAAGCCCAGCGCACCCAGCCACGGTCCGCGTCGCGTCACTGCGCCACCGCGCTCCAGCAGGTGTGGCAGCAGGTGCGGATCCACAACATCGTTCCACACGCTATGCCGGCGCTGCCGCAGCTTCCACGCCGCCCACAGTGCCGGCAGCGCGAACAGCGCCCACAGCCAGTGCGGACGAATGAAATGCAGTGCGCTGAGCCACTCGTTCATAGCCTGCGCCTCGGTATCAGGAAGGCCAGCAGCGCAACCAGCAGCGCGGCGGACAGGGGCCAGTAATAGCGTTCGATCCGCGGCCGCACCCGTTGCCCCTGCTGCTTGACGGGCTCGATGCGGTCGAGTTCATCGTAGATGCCGAGCAGCTCACGGGTATCGCGCGCACGTAACGAGCGCCCGCCGGTTTCGCGGGCAATCGCCTGCAGCGTGGCTTCGTCCATCCCGTCATTGCCGCCGGGCATTGGCAGGGTCATGCCGAAGATCGAAAGCCCAGCGCCCGATCCGCCAAAAGCGATGGTGTGCACG
>JAJAZJ010000143.1 GCA_026785795.1 Pseudoxanthomonas sp. | reverse complement strand
GGTCTGCTTCTGCCCGGCACGCTGCTGCTGTTAATGCTGCTGCAACGGGGCACCCTGCAGCTGCTTGAACAGTTCTTCTGCGAGGCTCTGGTTATTCATGCGGGAACGGCTCCGATCAATGGGATGGGAAAGATGGGCATCGTGGCCCTATTCGCCGGGCGCTTGCATGGCAACGCATCGGACGCCGCCTTAACGGAAAGCGGGGCACTGATCCAGCGCCCCGCGTTGTTGCCGTTGCGGCTTTGCCTGCAGCGGTTGTACTGGCTCACGCCCGGTGGAAGCGATCCAGGTTCATCACCTTGGTCCAGGCCGCAACGAAATCGCCGACGAACTTGGCCTTGGCGTCCGCGCTTGCGTAGACCTCTGCCAGCGCGCGCAGCACCGAGTTCGATCCGAACACCAGGTCCACCCGGGTCGCCGTCCACTTCGCAGCACCGCTCTTGCGGTCGTGGCCATGGAATGCCTCACGCGTATCCGCTGCGGGCTTCCACTCGGTGCCCATGTCGAGCAGGTTGACGAAGAAATCGTTGTTCAGCCTGCCGGGCGTGTCAGTGAATACGCCGTGCTGGCTGCCGTCCGCATTCGCGCCCAGCACGCGCAGGCCGCCGACCAGCACGGTCATCTCCGGCGCAGTCAGCGTGAGCAGCTGCGCGCGATCGACCAGTAGCGCTTCGGCAGGCACGCTGTAGTGTCCCTTGAGGTAATTGCGGAAGCCGTCGGCGATTGGCTCGAGCGGGGCGAAAGCGTCTGCGTCGGTCTGTTCGGCCGACGCATCCGCGCGCCCCGGCGAGAACCGCACGTTGATGTCCACGCCTGCTTCCTTCGCCGCCTTTTCCACGGCGGCGGACCCGGCCAGCACGATCAGGTCGGCCAGCGAGACCTGCTTGCCGCCGGTAGCTGCGGCATTGAAGGCATGCTGCACGCCTTCCAGCGCCTTCAGTACCTTCGCCAGCTGAGCAGGCTGGTTGGCCTCCCAATCCTTCTGCGGTGCCAGGCGGATGCGCGCGCCGTTGGCGCCACCGCGCTTGTCACCGCCGCGGAAAGTCGACGCCGATGCCCACGCGGTCGAGACCAGCTCCGACACGGACAGGCCGCTATCGAGGATCTTGGCCTTCAGTGCGGCAATGTCGCCCACGTCAATCAGTACATGCTCCACCTTCGGCAGCGGGTCCTGCCAGATCAGCTCTTCGGCCGGCACTTCGGGGCCCAGGTAGCGTGCGCGCGGACCCATGTCGCGATGGGTGAGCTTGAACCATGCGCGGGCAAACGCGTCCTCGAACTGATCCGGGTTTTCCAGGAACCGGCGCGAGATCTTTTCGTAGGCTGGATCGAAGCGCAGCGAGAGGTCGGTAGTGAGCATGGTGGGCAGCAGCTTCTTCGACGCGTCGTAGGCGTGCGGGATGGACGGTTCGGCATCCTTGGCAACCCACTGGTGCGCACCGGCCGGGCTCTTGGTCAGCTCCCACTCGAAGCCGAACAGGTGCTTGAAGTAGTCGTGGCTGAATTTTGCCGGGGTCCTGGTCCAGGTGACCTCAAGGCCACTGGTGATGGTATCGGCGCCGCGGCCGCTGCCAAACTTGTTGTGCCAGCCGAAGCCCTGAGCCTCGATTTCGTCTGCTTCGGGTTCGCTGCCCACGTTGTCGGCCGGGGCGGCGCCATGGGTCTTGCCGAAACTGGGGCCACCGGCGATCAGGGCGATGGTTTCCTCATCGTCCATGGCCATGCGGGCAAACGTGTCGCGAATGTCATGGGCGGCGAGCAGCGGATCGGGATTGCCGTCGGGGCCTTCTGGGTTGACGTATATGAGGCCCATCTGCACGGCGCCCAGGGGGTTCTCCAGGCGTCGCGTGTGCACCTCGCCGTCGGCGTCGTCGTCCGACACCAGCACGGCATTGTCGCCGGGTTTCTCTACCCCTTCGGATCCCTGGGCGTAGCGCATGTCGCCCGCAAGCCAGGTGGTCTCGCGGCCCCAGTACACATCCTGGTCAGGCTCCCAAGTGTCCTCGCGGCCGCCGGCAAAGCCGAAGGTTTTGAAGCCCATGGTTTCCATGGCCACGTTGCCGGCCAGGATCATCAGGTCGGCCCAGGAAATGCTGGCGCCGTATTTCTGCTTGATCGGCCACAGCAGGCGCCGCGCCTTGTCCAGGCTGACGTTGTCCGGCCAGCTGTTGAGCGGGGCGAAGCGCTGCTGCCCGCGACCGCCACCGCCGCGGCCATCCTGGATGCGGTAGGTGCCGGCGCTGTGCCATGCCAGGCGCACGAACAGGCCACCGTAGTGGCCGAAATCAGCCGGCCACCAGTCCTGCGAGTCAGTCATCAACGCGGCCAGGTCCTGCTTCAGCGCCGCGTAGTCGAGCTGCTTGAAAGCCTCGGCGTAATCAAAGTCTCCACCCATCGGGTCCGACTTGGCGGAGTGCTGGTTCAGAAGGTCCAGGCGCAGCTGCCCGGGCCACCAGTCCTGATTCGTGGTGCCTCCGCCAGCGGCCTGGTGGAACGGGCAGTTCGATTCATTGGACATGGTGAACTCCCTTTGGATGTCGTGGCTGGGCGTCGGGGCAAAAAGTTCAGCGTGGAG
>JAJAZJ010000142.1 GCA_026785795.1 Pseudoxanthomonas sp. | reverse complement strand
GCCTTGGACGGAATGCAGCCTACGTTGAGGCAGACGCCGCCCAGCGAGGCATATCGTTCAATCATCACCGTATCCAGGCCCAGGTCCGCGGCACGGAAGGCGGAGGTATAGCCGCCGGGGCCGGAGCCGAGCACGACGAGACGGCACTCGATATCGGCCATAACGCCCCCTTTCCCGCCTGCGGGAGAGGGCTGGGGTGAGGGCGGCGCAGTGCCAGCCGTGCCCTCAGCCGCCGCGCTGCGCGCGCCGACCTCTCCCGCGGGCGGAGGAGGTGCAGTTGCGGATGCTTCGGCTTCCAGGATCACCACCACGCTGCCTGCGGACAGCGTGTCGCCCAGCTTCACTTTCAATTCCTTGATCACGCCTGCAGCCGACGAAGGCACTTCCAGCGTGGCCTTGTCCGATTCCAGCGTGAGCAGGCCCTGGTCCTTCTTCACCGTATCGCCGACGGCGACCAGTATTTCAATGACCGGCACATCGGTGTAATCGCCGATGTCGGGGACCTTGATTTCGATATTCGCCATCACTTCTTTACTCTGTCGTAAGGTAGGCCTTGGCCCACCGTGGCTTGCGTGGTGGGCGAAGGCCCGCCCTGCGGATTACAGCAATACGCGGCGCATGTCGCCGAGCAGCTGGGCCAGGTACGCGGTGAAGCGTGCGGCGGAAGCGCCATCGATCACGCGATGGTCGTAGCTCAGCGACAGCGGCAGCTGCAGGCGGGGCTGGAAAGCATGGCCGTCCCACACCGGCTGGATCGAAGATTTGGAAACCCCCAGGATCGCCACTTCCGGCGCATTGACGATGGGCGTAAACGCCACGCCGCCAATGCCGCCCAGCGAAGAGATGGAGAAACAGCCGCCGGACATTTCCGCCGGGCCCAGCTTGCCGTCGCGCGCCTTGGCCGCCAGTTCGCCCATTTCCCTGGCCAGTTCGACCAGGCCTTTCTTGTCCACGTCGCGGATCACCGGCACTACCAGCCCGTTCGGCGTGTCGGCGGCAAAGCCAATGTGGAAATATTTCTTCAGGGTGAGGTTTTCGCCGCCGGCATCCAGCGACGCGTTGAAGTCAGGATACTTTTTCAAGCCGGCGACCACCGCCTTCATGATGAAGACCAGCATGGTGAGCTTGATGCCGGACTTCTCGTTTTCCTTGTTCAACAGCACGCGCAATTCTTCCAGTCCGGTGATGTCGGCGTGGTCATGCTGGGTCACGTGCGGGATCATGGCCCAGTTGCGCGCCAGGTTGGCCCCGGAAATCTTCTTGATCCGCGACAGCGGCTTGACTTCGATCTCGCCGAACTTGGCGAAGTCGACCTTCGGCCAGGCCAGCAGGCTCAGGCCGCTGCCGGCACCACCGGCCGCAGGCGCTGCCGCAGCCGCTGCGCCGCCGACAAGCGCGCCCTTCACGTACTTCTGCACGTCTTCCCTGCTGATGCGGCCCGCGCGCTCGCTGCCCTGCACCCGGCCGAGGTCCACGCCCAGCTCCCGTGCGAACAGGCGCACCGACGGGCTGGCGTGCGGCACTTTCTGCGGCAGTACCGCATCGGCGTTGAACTCGACCGGCGGGGTCTGCGGCGGTGCCGCTTCCGGATCGATTCCGGGCTTGCTGTCCAGCGCACGCGCCGATGCCAATTGCTGTTGGTCAATCTCGCGCTGGGCCAGCCGGTCCGGCACGGCCGTGACTGCGACCGGCTCGACCTTGGCCCCGGTCTCGGATGTGGGGATGTTTACTTCTGCCGGTGGGGGCGGCTGCTGCGCGGCGGCGGGTGCGGTCGCAGGCGTTCCGGTCGACGGAAGTTTTACGCCCTCATCCGCCCTGCGGACACCTTCTCCCGGAGGGACAAGGGTGTCGGCCGCCTCGATCAGCGCAACTACCGAACCTTCGGAGAGCGTGTCGCCCAGCTTGACCTTGAGTTCCTTCACCACCCCGGCGAAGGGCGCCGGCACTTCCAGCGTCGCCTTGTCCGACTCCAGGGTCAGCAGGCCCTGGTCCTTGGCCACGGTGTCGCCGACCGCGACCAGGACTTCAATCACGGGCACGTCGCTGTAGTCACCGATATCGGGAACGCGCGCTTCCTTGAGTTCAGCCATGCAGGGACTCCAGCGGTCAGATCGGGGGCGGACTCCTATTGTGGCCATCTGCGGGCGCAGCGCCAAGCTTTGCGGGGTTGATCAAGAATTTCCCGGGCCATCCCCGGCCAGCATCGCCACCGGCTGCCGCTACCGAAGCCGGGCGCTCTGAGCGGGTATGGAACGATACTGCGGCGCACCGCGCATGCAGCGTTCCGCTTGCCAGGCCGCTGCAGTGGCCCGCCCGGCTGGGCCACGCCGCTGCAATCAGGTGCTTGCCGCGACATCGGCTTAACCCTGCCGCCGCATACTTCTGCTTTCACAACCTCAGGGTGTGTGCCATGCGCTTGCTTGTCCTGTTGCTGTCACTGGCCATGCCGGCGGTGTCGTGGTTCTCGCAGAAGGGGGTCTTTGGCCCGACCAACGGCGCGATCTCCAGCGAGTACCCCACCCTGATTGTGGCCGCAGGCTACGCCTTCGCCATCTGGGGGCTGATTTTCCTGCTGGATGTGCTGTTCGGGCTATGGCAGTTTTCCTCCCGCCGCCAGGCCGGCGGCGTGCTGGCCCGGGCCCGCTTGCCCGCAGCGCTGGGCTTTGCCTTCACCGCGGCGTGGATGCCGGTGTTCTCGCTGCAGATCTACTGGCTGGCGCTGCTGATCATCTGGGCCGCGCTCGCCTCGATGGTGTGGGCGGCGCTGCTGCTGTCGCGCGATCCACGACCGGAGCCGGGCCAGCGCTGGTTCGCCTGGCTACCGCTGTCGCTGCACGCCGGCTGGCTGGCGCTGGCCGCGTTCCTCAACACTGCGCAGGTGATCGTGGCCTACGAACTGCTGCCGACCGACCAGATGCTGGGATGGAGCCTGGTGCTGCTGGCCCTGGCCGCCGGCATGCTGCTGCTGCTCAACCAGCGCATGCTCGGCAACCTGGCCTTCGCCGCCGCCGCGCTGGGGGGGCTGGCGGCGGTCTACGTAAAGCAGTCCGCCAGCCTGCTGCCCGGTGCCGGCACGGCCGCCTGGGTGGCGATTGCCATAGCGGGGGTGCTGACCGTGCAGACGATCTGGCTGCGCATGCGCAGGCCCGCGGTTATGGCTGCCAAGTAGTCCTGGCCCGAGGCTGGCGAAAAACCTCCGTTCTGGGTCAACGCCAAGGCTTGACCACCAGCAGCGCGCCAGCCAGTACCAGCAGCGCGCCCAGCAGCTGCAGGCCATCGACCCGCTGCCGCCCCTGCAGCACCCCGAAGTGATCCAGCAGCAGCGACCCTGCTACCTGCCCGAACACCACCGCGCAGATCAGCGCAGCTGCGCCCATGCGCGGGATCAGCAGGGTGGCGCCGGCCACGTACACCGCGCCGATAACCCCGCCGGTCCATGCCCACCAGGGCACCCTGGTCAGCGCGGAGGGGTCCCATTGCGGCCTGCTGGCCAGCCACCACACGCCTAGCACGCTGGTGCCGACCAAAAATGAAGCCAGCGCGGCGAACAGCGGACCGCCCGTCTGCTTTCCGAGTGAGGCATTGATAAGCGCCTGCAGGGGCAGCAGCATGCCGATCAAGAGTGCCAGGCCAAGGCTTGCAGCGTTCATGCGGTTGTCCCGTTGGAAGCAGTGGCCACGATAAGCCATGGATAGGACGAAATGATGGACCCGCTGCAGGCCAACGACATTGGCACCTGGCGCAGGCGCTACCTGCAGGCGCGTGAAGCAGCGTAGCCAGCGCGCATCCGGCCATTGCGCCGCAGCGCGCCGCGGCAGTCCATGCGGCGAGCCTGTTTTTTGCCGACAGGCGGCGCTCACCTTGCCTTAGCGCTGCTCTCGCTAGTTTGGTCCACGCACCCCCGCCAGGATCACCCATGCCCACCGTACGACTGCGCGTCACCGGCAACGCATCCGTCGCTTCCGAGCTGATGCATGCGCTGCAGGCCATCGAAGGCATCGAACATGTCGAGGAAGTGGCCGACCTGATGCCGCACATGGACGATGAGGATTCCAGCTCGGCTGGCCTGCCCGACGACGAATCGCCCGGACTGCACAGCATCGAGATCGAAGCGCCCAACGACGAAGCGGTGCGTCGCATCCATGCCGTGGCCGAGGCACTGGCCGAGCGCACCGAAAGCGTGATCGAGATCGTCGAGGACTTCTGAATCCTGCTCAGCCACCGCGCGCCGGCAACCGGCGGCGCAAGCCCCAGGTGTAGCTGAGGTAGTAGCCGATCAGCACGCCCGCCACCGCGAACAGGCTGGCATGGTCCAGCACCGGGATCATCGCCAGCGACTCGTTGCCCTGCCAGTAGCGCCAGATCTCCACGAAGCCCATCACGATCCTTGCGCTGACCAGCAGGGTGAGCAACAGCACCAGCCAGACGTTGGGCGTGTAGTACAAGCCGCTGGAAGTGGCCTCGAAACGACTCAACCACAGGCCGACGACCCCGGTCACGAGGCCAATGCCCAGGCCCGCCGCCGTATAGCCCAGCGCGTTCGGCCACCACACGCTGGTCAGCGCCATGACCGCCAGCAACAGGCCGGCGGAGATCAGCAGCAGCCACGAATTCAGGCGCACCAGCCAGGGGCGGGCCTTGCGCCGCGCCTTGCCGAAGCGATAGCGCTGCCACAGCGACAGCGGCAGCAACAGCAGCCACAGGGCCAGCAGCATCAGGATCGCCAGCGGTACGATCAAAAGCGGCATCACGGGTGCTCGGCTTCGGCGTGGATTTTTTCACGGCGCAGCAGGTACAGCCCGCTGACGACGATGATGCCAGCCCCCACCCAGGTCCACCTGTCCGGCAACACCCCCCACAGCAGCAGGTCCAGGCCCACGGCCCACACCAGCGCGGTGTACTCCAGCGGTGCGATCAGCGAGGCCTCACCGCGGCGAAACGCCTGGGTCAAGGCCACCTGCGCGACCGCACCACACGCGCCGACCATGGCAATTATCCACAGGTGCGACGGCTGCAGCGCTACCCAGTTCGGTGCGGCAAGTGCCGATGCGCCCACCGAAAGCATCACCAGAAACCAGAACACCATGGCCTGGATGCTGTCGCGGCCGGCCAGCACGCGCATGATGATGGCGCCCGCTGCATAGCACACCGCCGCCAGCAGGATGGCCAGGCCACCGGCCGTGGCCAGTCCCTGGCCGCCGGGGCGCAGGATCACCAGCACTCCGACCAGGCCGATCGCGATCGCCGTCCAGCGGCGCGGACCGACTTTTTCGCCCAGGAACGGCACGGCCAACGCGGTGATCAGCATCGGCGCGACAAAGGTAATGGCATAGGCCGAGGACAGCGGCATGCTGCGCAATCCGTACACAAACCCCACCATCATGCAGATGCCCAGCACGCCGCGCAGCAGGTGCAGGGGCCAGTGCACCTGCAGCAGCGAGCTCAGGCTGACCGTGGACAGGACCCAGACCAGCACGAACGGCAGCGAGGCCATGCCGCGCAGGGCCGCCACCTGCAGCGGCGGATAGTGCGGCGCAAGCAGCTTCAACCCGGCATCCATGAAAGCGAACATGGCCACCGCAAACAGCATGTAGCCGATCGCAGGCAGGTGGGTGGGGCGCTGGGGCATGGGCCATTATCCCCGCGCCTGCAGGCTGCCGGTAGCGCCATCGGTAAAAGGCGCAAGCGGACCGGACCCCGCGTGCCGCACGGCCCGCGGTGAGCTACCCTAGCCGCTGTCCCGCCATGTCCACTGCCATGCCCTCTTTCGACATCGTTTCCGAAGTTGACCGCCACGAGCTGACCAACGCCGTGGACCAGGCCAGCCGCGAGCTCACCACCCGCTTCGACTTCAAGGGCGTGGACGCGAAGTT
>JAJAZJ010000141.1 GCA_026785795.1 Pseudoxanthomonas sp. | reverse complement strand
TGCCGGGTGTGATCGGCTTCGACGAGGGCAAGGGTGCGCTTAGCCTGACCAGGCGTGGCCAGCGTTTCGGCCTGCGGCTCAAGCACGCCGACGCATCGGCGCGGCTCAACTTCGCCGGGCTGGACTACTGGCCGGTGGAAAAGGACTGGAAAATCAAGGGCAAGTTTGTCGCGCACCCGGCGGGCAAGACCATGCCCATCGTGGATATCGTAGGTACCACCAGCGATGTACCCAACCCGGGCGCGGTTGAATTCGAGCGTGACGGCAAAACTTACCGCATCGAGGCCATGGGTGAACCCGACGGCGAGCTGTTCCTGGTCTTGGCAGACCGCACCAGCGGACACGGCAGCTACCCGGCCGGGCGCTTCATGGACACGCCGGCAGCGGATGCAGCGGGCAACGTGGAGCTGGACTTCAATCGCGCCTACAGTCCACCTTTCGCCTTCACGCCGTTCGCCACCTGTCCACTGCCACCGCCCGAAAACCGTCTCGACCTGGCCATCACCGCAGGTGAGAAAACCTACTCGTATGCGAAGGCAGCGGCCTCCGCCCGGGCAGCCATCAGCGCCGCCACCAACTGACCCATCAGCACATGCCAAATACGCTATACCGACTCCGAAAGAGCCTGTTGCTGGGCGCGCTGTTCGTCATTACCTTCGCCGTCTCGGCAGATGCGCCGGCTCGGGTAGCGACCACGACAGCGCCGCTGCCGCTGCTGTGGAAAGTGTCCGATGCCGACAATTCGGTTTACCTGCTGGGCTCATTCCACCTGCTCAAGCCCAGCGACTACCCGTTATCCGCCGACGTGGACGCCGCCTTCGCCGACGCCGAGTCACTGGTCTTCGAGATATCGCCGGAGGAAATGGCATCGCCGTCACTGGGGATGCAGATGGGCCAGGCTGCCCTGCGTAGCGACGGCACGGCGCTGAACAGCGAGCTGTCGCCGCAGGTCATTGCGCTGCTGGATACGTGGTTGGCCGATAATGCCGTTGGCCTGCAGAATATGGGCTTGAGCGCGCAAGTGCTGCAGTTGTTCGAACCCTGGTTCGTGGCCCTGACCATCAGCATCAACGAGATGACCAAGCAGGGCCTTGATCCCAGGCTTGGCCTCGACGCACATCTCGCGGCACAAGCCGGCAATGCCGGCAAGCCAACCGCGGGCCTGGAGACTGGTGCCCAGCAGATCGCCTTCCTGGACGGCATGGGCAAGCAGGAGCAGCTGCAGTTCCTGGCCGAGGCGCTTTCACAATCCAAAGAGGGCCAGGCCAAAACCGCCCGGCTGCACGACGCATGGCGCCGCGGCGATGTCGATACGCTGTGGAACGACATGGCGGTGAAGATGAAGCAGGAGTACCCGAACCTCTATCAGCGCATCAACGTGGCGCGCAACGATGCCTGGGTGCCCAGAATCGAACAGCGCCTGCGCCAATCCAGCGCGGATGACACGCTGGTGGTGGTGGGTGCCCTGCACCTGCTGGGTCCCGATGGCGTGGTTGAAAAGCTGCGCGCCAGGGGCTACGTGGTGGAACGTGTATGCAGTAGATGCGCACCGGAACGGTAACGGGATCTAGACGGCAAGCATCTCGATGCAATCCACCGGGCACGCAGGCAGGCAAAGATCGCAGCCGGTGCACAGCGGTTCAATCACCACATGCATGTGCTTGGCACCGCCGATGATGGCGTCCACCGGACAGGCCTGGATGCATTTGGTACAGCCGATGCAGTCCGCCTCCACAATTCGCGCCACCGTCGCGCGCTTGTGGGTGCCCCGGCTGCGGTCGTAGGGCAGGGCTGGAGTGTGCAACACGTGGGCAAGTGCGCGTGCGCCTGCATCACCACCGGGCGGGCATCGATCCACGTTTGCCTCTCCCCGCGCCATTGCTTCGGCATAGGGACGGCAGCCATCAAAACCACATTGGCCGCACTGGGTCTGGGGCAACAGCTGGTCGAGTCGTTCGGCTACCCTGTCGTCCACGTGTTTCAGCCGAAGCCCGGAGTGCTGGCGTGGATCATGTCTGGATCAACGCACCGGCATGCCGGGCGCTGCGCCGTCATCGGCATCCAGGAGCGCGAGTGCGCCGCCGTCGAAGCCCGCAGACAGGACCATGCCTTCACTGATGCCGAAGCGCATCTTGCGCGGGGCAAGGTTGGCGATGAACACCACGCTGCGGCCTACCAGCTTCTCCGGCTCGCCATAGCTCGCGCGGATGCCGGAGAAGATCTGGCGCTGGCCCAGGTCGCCGGCGTCAAGCAGGAAGCGCAACAGCTTGTCCGAACCTTCCACGAAGCCGCACTCCAGCACCCTGCCGATGCGCAGGTCGATCCTGGCGAAATCATCCATGGAAATGGCGGCGCCGCCATCGCCCGCAGGAGCGACGTGCGTCGCGATCTTCTCCGCGCCTGATTTTTTACTCGCGACTGACGTCGCTCCTGCGGCTGGCGTGGCACCCAGGGTGTCCATCGAGGTCTCGGTCATGGCGTCGATATGCTTGGGGTCGATACGGGTGAACAGCGGCGTGTACGCGGCAAGCGTGCGGCCCTCGATCTCGATACGTGTGTCCAGATCAAGTTCCACGCCAAGGTACTGCTCCACCTTGGCCACAGTCTGCGGCAGGATCGGCTTGAGTACACCCGCGATATCGGCGAACGCCTGCAATGACGCGCTGAGGACCATGTGCAGCTCTTCGCGGCGAGCGGGATCCTTGGCCAACGCCCACGGTGCGGTCTGGGCGATGTATTCGTTGACTTGGTCTGCCGCAGTCATCGCATTTCGCGCGACCGCAGCGAAGTTGTCTTGCGCATACAGCGTTGCCGCAAGATCGTGCGTGTGCCCACCCACGCTGCCAAGCAGGCCTGCCGCCTGCCTCCAGGTGCTCCCCAGTGCATCCGCTTCCCTGGTCAGCGTCGGCCACCGGCACAGGGTGTTGTCGAAGTGGGTTTCCAGCAGTTTGCCGCAGCGGCTGGCAATGTTGACGAATTTGCCCAC
>JAJAZJ010000140.1 GCA_026785795.1 Pseudoxanthomonas sp. | reverse complement strand
GGCCTGGACACCATGGCCCATGTCATCAAGACCATGAGCGATACCCTGCCGAACGACCCCTGGCACAGGTACTTCTCAGCGCCGAACTGGCTACAGGCCCTGATCGCCAAAGGCGCCCTGGGGCAGAAGACCGGCGCGGGCATCTTCCGCAAGGTCGGCAAGGACATCATGGTGCTGGACCTCAAGGCACAGGACTACCGGCCATCGGCGGGCGTGGCCGCGCCCGAGGTCATCGAGATACTGAAGACGAAGAATCCGGCAGAGAAGTTTGCCAAGCTGCGCGAAAGCCAGCATCCGCAGGCGCAGTTCCTGTGGGCCACGTTCCGCGACCTGTTCCACTACAGCGCCTACCACCTGGCCGACATCGCCGAGACCGCGCGTGACGTGGACCTGGCGATCCGCTGGGGCTACGGCTGGTCGCTGGGCCCGTTCGAGACCTGGCAGGCCGCCGGCTGGAAGCAGGTGGCGCAGTGGATTGCCGACGACATCGTGGCCGGCAAGGCCATGAGCGATGCGCCGCTGCCCAACTGGGTGTTCGACGGCCGCGAAGGCGTGCATGCAGCCGAGGGCAGCTACAGCCCGGCGCAGAACGCCAAGCTGCCGCGCTCCGCGTTGCCCGTGTACAAGCGCCAGCGTTTCCCGGATCCCCTGTTGGGCGAAAAGTTCCCGACCGGCGAGACCGTGTTCGAGAACGAAGGCGTGCGCATGTGGACCGATGGCGATGGCATCGCCGTGGTCGGCTTCAAGACCAAGATGAACACCGTCAACGACCACGTGCTCAACGGCCTGCAGCAGGCCATCGGCACTGCAGAGCGCGACTTCAAGGGCCTGGTGCTGTGGCAGAACAGCGAACCGTTCTCGGCCGGTGCCGACCTTTCCGGGGCCATGAGCCTGCTGCAGTCCGGCAACGTGGCCGGCTTCGAAGCCATGGTCGCCAACTTCCAGGCCACCAGCCAGTGCATCAAGTATTCGCTGGTTCCAGTGGTCGCGGCGGTGCGCGGGCTGGCCCTGGGCGGCGGCTGCGAATTCCCGATGCACAGCGCCAAGACGGTCGCCAGCCTTGAAAGCTATCTGGGCCTGGTCGAAGCCGGCGTAGGCCTGCTGCCCGCCGGCGGTGGCCTGAAGGAAATCGCGGTGCGCGCCTCGCAGGCTGCGGGCCCGGGTGGCGATGTGTTCGCCGAGCTCAAGAAGACCTTCGAGACCGTGGCCATGGCCAAGGTGTCGTCGTCCGCAATGGAAGCGCAGGAGCTTGGCCTGCTGCGCAAGACCGACAGGATCGTCTTCAACGCCTTTGAACTGCTGTACGTAGCCAAGCAGGAAGCGCTGGCGCTGGCTGAAAGCGGCTACCGCCCGCCCCTGCCCGCGCGCCGCATCCAGGTGGCCGGCGACGTTGGCATTGCCACCTTCAAGATGATGCTGGTGAACATGCTGGAAGGCCGTTTCATCAGCGAATACGACTACGAGATTGCCGTGCGCATTGCCACCATCCTGTGCGGTGGCGAAGTGGATCGCGGTTCCCTGGTCGACGAAGAGTGGCTGCTGAAGCTGGAGCGCAAGCACTTCGTCGAGCTGGCCCAGCAGGAAAAAACCCAGGCGCGCATCGGCCACATGCTCAAGACCGGCAAGCCGTTGCGGAACTGAGAATCAGCAGTGGGGAATCGGGAATCGGCAAAGCCGCCCTCCTGGTTCCGCTTGCACCCCATCATCTGCCGGAAACCAGGACTGAGGCCGGAATCGCTAGCGCTTGCTTTAACGATTCCCGAATCCCCATTCCCGATGCCCGGCTTCCAGAGAGAGAGCCACCATGAGCAAACAGATCCAGGAAGCCTATATCGTCGCCGCCACCCGCACCCCGGTGGGCAAGGCGCCCAAGGGCGTATTCCGCAATACCCGCCCCGACGACATGCTGGCCCACGTGCTGAAGGCCGTGGTGGCGCAGGCGCCGGGCCTCGACCTCAACCGCATCGACGACGCCATCATCGGTTGCGCCATGCCCGAGGGCGAGCAAGGCATGAACGTGGCGCGCATCGGCCTGCTGCTGGCCGGCCTGCCGAACACCATCGCCGCGCAGACCATCAACCGCTTCTGCTCCTCGGGCCTGCAGGCGGTGGCGCTGGCCGCCGACCAGATCCGCCTGGGCAACGCAGACCTGATGCTGGCCGGCGGCACCGAGTCGATGTCGATGGTGCCGATGATGGGCAACAAGATTGCCATGGCGCCCAGCGTGTTCAACAACGACCACGTGGCCATTGCCTACGGCATGGGCATCACCGCCGAGAAAGTGGCCGAAGAGTGGAAGATCACGCGCGAGGACCAGGATGCCTTCGCCCTGGCCTCGCACCAGAAAGCCATCGCGGCGATGCAGGCGGGTGAATTCAGGGACGAGATCAGCCCTTACGAAGTGATCTCGCACATCCCCGACCTGGCCGGCAACACGATCCAGCTGCGCAAGCTGCTGGTGGAAAACGACGAAGGCCCACGTCCAGACACCAGCCTTGAAGGCCTGGCCAAGCTGCGCACCGTGTTCCGCAATCCGCAGTTCGGCGGCACGGTCACCGCAGGCACGTCTTCGCAGATGAGCGATGGCGCCGCGGGCGTGCTGCTGGCATCGGAGCAGGCGATCAAGGACTACGGGCTGACCCCGCTGGCGCGTTTCGTCAGCTTCTCGGTCGCCGGCGTGCGTCCGGAAGTCATGGGTATCGGCCCCATCGCAGCGATACCCAAAGCGCTGAAGCAGGCCGGCATCACCAAGGAGCAGCTGGACTGGATCGAGCTCAACGAGGCCTTCGCTGCCCAGGCGCTTGCCGTCATCCGCGACATCGGGCTGGATCCGGACAAAATCAATCCATTGGGAGGCGCCATCGCACTGGGCCACCCGCTGGGTGCAACCGGCGCGATCCGCACCGCGACCATCGTCCACGGCATGCGCCGTCGCCAGCAGAAGTACGGCATGGTGACCATGTGCATCGGCACCGGCATGGGTGCGGCAGGTGTGTTCGAATCGCTTTGATTCGTACGCGATGACAGGAAAGGGCAGCCACTGGCTGCCCTTTCCTGTTGCGGTGGGACGCACTGAGCAAGCACGGTCAGTCCAGCTCGGTAACGCCCATCTCCTTCAACGCGTTCTGCATCAGCAGCTGCGCCGCATCGCTCAGTTTCTCGTGGTCAAGCGCATAGCGGAT
>JAJAZJ010000139.1 GCA_026785795.1 Pseudoxanthomonas sp. | reverse complement strand
GTCCACGGCTACCTGGACATGCTGGACCCAAATGCTTTCCCGGAATGGTCGCCGATCCTGGCCGAAATGCGCAACCAGTCGCAGCGCATGACCCAGCTGGTGGAAGACCTGCTGACCCTGTCTCGCCTGGAAGTGCAGGAGAGCCTGAGCGAGGACGCCGTGGCGATGGCGCCGATGCTGTCAACGCTCAGGCGCGAGGCCGAGGCGCTCAGCCACCAGCGCCACACCATCGTGGTGCAGGACGATGCCAGATGCGACTTGTGGGGTTCGAACAAGGAACTGCACAGCGCCTTCTCCAACCTGGTCAGCAACGCGGTGCGCTACACCCCGGCCGACGGCACCATCACCATCCGCTTCGCCCTCGACGCGGAGGGCGGCGCCGTGCTGACTGTTCGCGATACCGGCTACGGCATCCCCCAGGCGCACCTGCCGCGTATCACCGAACGCTTCTACCGCGTATCCACCAGCCGCACACGTGAGAGCGGCGGCACTGGGCTGGGGCTGTCCATCGTCAAACACGTGCTGAACCTCCACCAGGCCCGGCTGGAGATCGAAAGCGAAGTCGGCCAGGGCAGCGTATTCTCGATCCACTTCAACCCGGATCGCGTGTCCCCGCGCGCCCCAGCCCCGCTGCGTCAATCCAGCCAGAGCCTGAGTGCATGAGCGCCAACATTTCCACGCTGCCGAAGATCCAGCCGCCCAGCGAGGGCGATCCGCTGCGTGACCCGGCGCTTTACCTCAACCGTGAACTCTCGCAGCTGGACTTCAATTTCCGGGTCCTGTCCCAGGCGCTGGACCCGAAGGTGCCGCTACTGGAGCGCCTGCGCTTCCTGTGTATTTCCTGCACCAACCTGGACGAATTTTTCGAGATCCGCGCTGCCACCGTGCGCCATGCGATGGATTTCGGGCTGCCCGCCGCCGCCGACGGACTAAGCCCTGCCACCATCCTCAACCTGATCCACGACCGTGCCGCGCAGCTGGTGGAATCGCAGTACAGGTGCTGGAACGAAGTGATCCGCCCGTCCCTGAGCGAGGCCGGGGTTCGGGTGCTGGGGCGTGATTCATGGAATGCCCGGCAGACCCGCTGGCTGCGCGCGTACTTCCGCAAAGAGATCATGCCGGTGCTCTCGCCGCTGGGGCTGGACCCATCGCATCCGTTTCCAAAGATCCTCAACAAGTCGCTGAACATCGTGGTGGTGCTGCGGGGCAAGGATGCGTTTGGCCGTGCCGGGCACCTGGCCATCGTGCGTGCACCGCGCTCGCTGACCCGCATCATCCACCTGCCTCCCCGTGTGTCCGGCGGTAAACACGATTTCGTGCTGCTGTCGTCGGTGCTGTCCGCCTTCGCCGATGAGATGTTCCCCGGCATGGAGGTGAAGGGTGCCTACCAGTTCCGGGTAACCCGCAACTCCGAGCTGGTGGTCGACGAGGCCGAGGTGGAGAACCTTGCGCTGGCGCTGCGCGATGAGCTGGTTGGACGCGGCTACAACCCGGCCGTGCGCCTGGAAATCGCCAGGGATTGCCCCAAGCCAATCGTGCGCACCCTGCTGCAGAACTTCGAGCTGCCGCAGAACGCGGTCTACCTGATCGATGGCCCGGTCAACCTCAATCGCGTCACCCAAGTTTACGATATGGTGGCCCGGCCGGAGCTGAAGTACCCCGTTTTCACTCCGCGCTCCCTGCCCGGCCAGGATGCAATCTTCGAGACCGTAGACGACGGCGACGTGCTGCTGCACCACCCGTTCGACGGATTCGCCCCGGTGCTGGAACTGATTCGCCAATCTGCCACCGACCCGCAGGTGCTGGCGATCAAGCAGACCCTGTACCGCACCGGCAAGGATTCGGCCATCGTCGATGCGTTGATCCTTGCCGCGCGCAACGGCAAGGACGTCACCGTGGTAGTGGAGCTGCGCGCGCGCTTCGACGAGGACGCCAACCTGGGCGAGGCCGACCGCCTGCAGGAAGCCGGGGTGCAGGTCGTGTACGGCGTGGTCGGTTTCAAGACCCACGGCAAGATGCTGCTCATCGTGCGCCGCGAGGGCCGCAAGCTGCGCCGCTACGTGCACCTGGGCACCGGCAACTACCACAGCGGCACCGCGCGGGCCTACACCGACCTGGGCCTGATCACCGCCGATGCGGATATTGGCAACGACGTACACCTGCTGTTCCAGCAGCTTTCCGGCCTGGCCCCTTCCACCAAGCTCAAGCGCCTGCTGCAGTCGCCCTTCACCCTGCATCCCGGAATGCTGAAGAAGATAGAGCGCGAGGCCAAGCTGGCCCGCAGCGGCAAACCTGGCCGGATCATTGTCAAGATCAACGCGATCAATGAGCCGCAGATCATCCGCGCGCTGTACACCGCCTCACAAGCCGGCGTGCAGATAGACCTGCTGGTGCGCGGCGCGTGCACCCTGCGCCCGGGCGTGCCCGGCGTTTCGGAAAACATACGCGTGCGCTCCATCGTAGGCCGATTCCTGGAGCACAGCCGCATCTACTGGTTCGGCAATGGCGGCGAGCCAGAGCTGTACTGCGCCAGCGCCGACTGGCTGGAGCGCAACCTGCTGCACCGCGTGGAAACCTGCTTCCCCATCCTGGACGAAGCGCTGGCAGCGCGCGTGTACCGGGAAGCGCTACAGAACTACCTGGACGACAACACGGACGCCTGGGAGCTGGACGCCAAGGGCGAATACCGCAAGCTGTCGCCGGCCAGGGGCGAAGCAGCGCACTGCGCACAGGCCAGACTGCTAGCCAAGATCTGACCGCCCTGTAGGAGCTGCGCAAGCGGCGACTGCATTCACGAGCGAACGGATCGTATGCGTACGATCCAGATCCATGGTCGCAGCTTGCACAGCTCCTACAATCACATGGGCACGCCGCCCCGCTTCCATCCAGCGCATCGGGTAGTATCCGCCCATGCCCTTCCCGCCCTCGGCTGTCTCCCCACCCCTCCAGGACGGCGACCAGCTGGCCGCGATCGATATTGGCTCCAACAGTTTCCACATGGTCGTGGCGCGCTACACGCTGGGCCAGCTGCGGGTCGTGGACCGCCTGCGTGAAACCGTGCGCATGGCCGAAGGACTGGATGGCAAGGGTGGAATTTCCTCAGCGGCTCGCCAGCGCGGCCTGGAGTGCCTGGCGCGCTTCGGCGAGCGCATCCGCGACATCCCC
The DNA here is from genome assembly GCA_026785795.1 of Pseudoxanthomonas sp. Taxonomy (GTDB): domain Bacteria; phylum Pseudomonadota; class Gammaproteobacteria; order Xanthomonadales; family Xanthomonadaceae; genus Pseudoxanthomonas_A. Next base: position 1,297 of record JAJAZJ010000139.1, on the reverse strand, counting down.
TCCCTCCGCGTGCGCGCACTGGCCACCAATACCGTGCGCCAGCTGTCGTCGCCGCAGAGCTTCCTGGTGCCAGCGGAAACCGCGCTGGGACACGCCATCGAAGTGGTCTCCGGGCGTGAGGAAGCCCGCCTGATCTACCTGGGCGTGGCCCATGCACAGCCGCCCAAGCAGGGCCAGCTGCGGCTGGTCATCGATATTGGCGGGGGCTCCACCGAGTTCATCATCGGCCGCGGGTTCGAGCCGATCGAGCGCGAAAGCCTGCAGATGGGCTGTATCGCCAGCACCCGCCGTTTCTTCCCGGGCGGCAAGCTTTCGCGCAAGCGGTGGAAGGACGGATTGACCGAGATCGGCGCGGAGTTGCAGCAGTTCGCTGGCCTGTACCGAACCCTGGGCTGGCAGGAGGCATTGGGCTCATCCGGCACCCACAAGGCCATCGGCGAGATCTGCGCCGCCATGAAGTTGACCAAGGGCGCGATCACCGCCGAGGCGCTGCCGCAGGTGCGCGACCGCCTGCTGCTGGCTGATAACACCAACAAGATCGACCTGCCCGGCCTCTCCGGTGATCGTCGCGCGATCATCGCGGGCGGCGTGCTGGTGCTGGAGGCCGCATTCGAGGCACTGGGCCTGCAGCGGCTGATGGTGAGCAAAGCGGCCATGCGCGAGGGCATCCTCTACGACATGCTGGGACGCGGCGGTGAAAACGATCCGCGTGATGCTTCGGTCGCATCGCTGGCGCTGCGCTACGGCATGGATGAAGTGCAGTCGGCCCGGGTCGAAGCCACCGCGATGCGCCTGTTTGAACAGGTTGCCGAGAACTGGGCGCTGGACGACGACGACGCACGCCAGCTGGGCTGGGCCGCGCGCCTGCACGAGATCGGCCTGGCCGTGGCCCACAGCCAGTACCACGTGCATGGCGCCTACCTGCTTGAGAATTCCGATATCGCCGGTTTCTCGCGGCAGGAACAGCAGGTGCTGGCCTCGCTGGTGCGCACCCATCGCCGCAGCGTATCCAAGACCGCCTTCGACGCCATACCGGACCGCCTGATGCTCAGTACGCGACGCAAGGCGGCCCTGCTGCGGCTTGCCGTGCTGCTGCACCGCGCCCATGAATCCGACCCCATTCCCAAGCTGAAGGCGACCGCAACCTTCGATTCGTTGCATCTGGTGATCGGCAAGAAATGGATCGATTCGCGACCACTGCTGCGCGCAGACCTGCTGGGCGAGCCTGCGGACATGGCCGGACTGGGCGTCGCATTACGTGCGTTTGTAGATTGACCCCTGACTGCCCCCAGCGTCG
>JAJAZJ010000138.1 GCA_026785795.1 Pseudoxanthomonas sp. | reverse complement strand
GGGCGGGTAGGGTCAGGGTAATGCGCGGCTCACCGGCCGCGGGCGCACGCATCGGCAGCACCGTCGCCGGCCCAGCGAGGTCCAGCGCCTCGGCCAGGCGGTCGCCGCCGGGGAAGAACGAGGCGGTGTGGCCGTCGCTGCCCATGCCCAGCACCACCACGTCCAGCGGCAGGCCCAGCGCGGCCAGGTCGCGTTCAAGCAGGTCGAGCGCCGCTTCTGGCCCCGGCAGCTCGCGGAACAGGGGCAGGAACCGCGCCGCGGCCGCAGGCCCGACCAGCAGCTGGCGGCGCACCAGGGCCGCATTGGAGCGCTCATGGTCTTCGGCCACCCAGCGCTCGTCGACCAGGGTCACGCTGACCCGCGACCAGTCCAGCGCCTGCGCCGAAAGCGCGCGCAGGAACGCCCTGGGCGTATTGCCGCCGGACACGGCCAAGCTGGCGACGTTGCGCTCACCCAGCGCGGCGCGCAGGTCGTCGGCCACCGCCTGCGCCAGCGCAGCGGCCAGCGCCTGCCCGTCGGCGTAGCGATGCCATTCGATCGGCGCGGTGGGGTCAGCCGTCATTGACCGGACTCAGGCGCTGTCTTCATGCCAGGTGCGGCCATCGCGCTCGATCAGGGCCACCGCCGCGCTTGGCCCCCAGGAACCGGCGGTGTAGGGCTTGGGCGCATCGCGCACGCCTTCCCACGCGGCCAGAATCGGATCGATCCAGTTCCACGCCGCCTCCACTTCATCGCGGCGCATGAACAGGGTGGGATTACCGCGCACCACGTCCATCAGCAGGCGCTCGTAGGCTTCGGGCTGGTGCACGCCGAAGGCTTCGGCGAAGCTCATGTCCAGCGGTACGTGCTGCAGGCGCAGTCCACCGGGGCCCGGATCCTTGATCATCAGCCACAGCTTCACCCCTTCGTCGGGCTGCAGGCGCATGACGAGCTTGTTCGCCACCACCGGCCCGGCAGACGGTTCGAAGATGGAGTGCGGCACCGGACGGAAGGCGATCACGATCTCGGACACGCGCTCGGCCAGGCGCTTGCCGGTGCGCAGGTAGAACGGCACCCCGGCCCAGCGCCAGTTGTCCACTTCGGCCTTCAGCGCCACGAAGGTCTCGATGCGCGAGTCATTGCGCCCCAGTTCGTCCAGGTAACCCGGCACCGCGCGGCCATTGCTGGCCCCGGCGCGGTACTGGCCGCGCACGGTCATCTGCGCCGCTTCCTCCGCGCCGATGGGACGCAGCGCGCGCAGCACCTTGAGCTTTTCATCGCGCACCGCGTCGGCTTCCATCGCCGCCGGCGGCTCCATCGCCACCATGCACAGCAGCTGCAGCAGGTGGTTCTGGACCATGTCGCGCAGCGCGCCGGAGGTGTCGTAGTAGCCGGCGCGTTTTTCCAGGCCCACGGTTTCGGCTACGGTGATCTGCACGTGGTCGATATAGTTGGAGTTCCACAGCGGCTCGAACAGGATGTTGGCGAAACGCAGCGCCATCAGGTTCTGCACCGTCTCCTTGCCCAGGTAGTGGTCGATGCGGAAGATCCGGCTTTCCGAGAACGCGCTGCCCACCGCGTCGTTGATCACCGCGGCACTGGCCGAATCCTTGCCGATCGGCTTTTCAATCACCACCCGCGCGCTGCCGCGGTTCAGCCCATGCGCTTGGAGGCGGTTGCAGATAGCGACGAACAGCCCGGGGCTGGTGGACAGGTAGAACACGCGGATGCGTTCGCCCTGGGCCAGCAGTTGGTCGGCGAATTCGTGCCAGCCTGCGTCCTTGGTCGCATCCAGCGCGCGGTAGCCCAGCCGGTCCAGGAACGCAGCGAGTCTGGGCTGCAGGCTGGCATCGGCCTGCACCACGGCGGCCAGCGCCTGGCCAACCCGTTCGCGATAGGCCTGGTCCGACAGCGGGTCGCGGGCCACGCCGATGATGCGGCTGTCTTCGGGTATTTGACCGATGGCGTAGCGGCGGAACAGGCCGGGCAGCAGCTTGCGCAGGGCCAGGTCGCCGGTGCCGCCAAAGATGACGAGATCAAAGGTGTCGACGGGGACGGTCTTGGCGGTCACGGCAGGGCTCGGGGGCGCTTGGGAATGCCGGAGAAAATACCACCGAAATACCATGCTGACCATCCACCCCCTTGATTTATCTGCATAGTGCGCTGGCTTGCGGTAATTGGTACTTGATTGGTACGCTCACTCCATGTCCTCACCCCTCGCCCTTGAATACCGCCGCCTGGCCTTGGCCGACACCGGCCGCACCCTGGCCTATGCGCGCCTGCGCCAGGCGGTACAGAACCTGATCGACCGCGGCGTGCTCAAGCCCGGCCAGGCCCTGCCCAGCGAGCGCGACCTGTGCCAACAGCTGTCGCTGTCGCGGGTCACCGTGCGCCGCGCGCTGGCCGCGCTGGTGGAGGCCGGCCTGCTGACCCAGCGACACGGCGCCGGCAGCTTCGTGGCCGAGCGCATCCAGCGCTCGTTCTCGCGCCTGACCAGCTTCACCGACGACCTGCGCGAGCGCGGCCTGAACCCGCGTTCGGAGTTTCTGGAGCGCAGCGTGGGCGAGGTGACCCCGGACGAGGCCATGGCCCTGAACCTGTCCCCGGGCAGCGCGGTGCTGCGCATCCACCGGGTGCGCTACGGCGGCGACGCACCGCTGGCGGTGGAGCGCACGGTGGTGCCGCAGGCCCTGCTGCCGGACCCGATGAGCGTGGTTGATTCGCTCTATGAAGCGCTGCAGCCGCACGGACACCGCCCGGTGCGCGCCCTGCAGCACCTGCGCGCCGTGGCCCTGGATGCGGACACCGCGCGCCTGCTGCAGCTGCCCCCGGGCAGCCCGGGCCTGCTGATCGAACGCCGCGCGTTCCTGGCCGACGGCCGCGTGGTGGAATCCACGCGCTCGTTCTACCGCGGCGACGCCTACGATTTCGTGGCTGAACTGCACAGCGACTGATCGCTGCGAGGCGCCACGCGGGCCGGCAGGTGCAGGCGGCGGGGCGGGCGGCAGAACGAAAATTATTCTATGGCAGGTGCAGGCGCCATGTCGGCTAGACTCCGGCCATGTTCCCGCCGCCGACTCTCCATGCTTGACCTGCACTGCCACCTGTTGCCGGGGATCGACGATGGCGCCGTTGACCTGGACATGGCGCTGGAGATGGCGCGCATGGCCGTGGCCGACGGGATCGGCACGGTGGCCTGCACACCGCATATCTATCCAGGCCTGTACGCGAACGATCGTAGCGGCATCCGTGCGGCGATCGAAGCGCTGCGCGCCGAGCTGGTCGCACAGGGGATTGAGCTGC
>JAJAZJ010000137.1 GCA_026785795.1 Pseudoxanthomonas sp. | reverse complement strand
CTGGGCAACAAGAAGCCGTTCGCCCCGTGGTTCTTCGGCCCCACCAACCCCACCCTGGGCAACCCCGACCTGACCAATGGCGATGTGATCGCTTTTGCGCAGGCCAACGGCGCGTTCGCCACCTACGTGCACCCGATAGCGTCGGACATCGATCCGTTCACCCAACTGGAGAAGGCGCCGATACCGCTGGAGCTGCTGTCCGACGGCGTGCTGGCCGAACGCATGGGCCTGGAAATCGTCTGCGCCTGGACCAGCCCGATCGGCAACACCCACCTCTGGTATCGCCTGCTCAATATTGGCCGGCCCGTGGCCGCCATGTCCGGCACCGACGGCTGGGTGGATTTCCACCGCACCCCGGCGGTCGGCACGGGCCGCACCTATGTGCGCCTCGACCCGGCCACGTCCACGCCCGACACCGTGCGCGAAGCCGCCGCCGCGGGCCGCAGCTTCGTCACCACCGGCCCGGCCCTGGTATTCCAGCTCGACAACGGCGCACAGCCCGGCGACATCACCCCGGCCGGCCCACAGGCCTGGCGCGTGGAGCTGAGCTCGACGGTCGCCGTGGACGTGCTCGAGATCGTGGTGAACGGCACGGTGGTTGAACGCCTGGACGGCGTGGCCGCCGGCAAGAGCCGCATCTACACCGGCACGACCGCCCTGCCCGAGGGTGGCTGGATGGCCGCCCGTGCCTATGCCTCCGCGCCCGGCGAGGACTCCTGGCCGACCATGCACGCCCGACCGTTTGCGCACTCCTCGCCGATCTGGATCGGGAAAGTGGGGAGCACCGAGGCTGGTGCCCGGGGCAGGGCCGCCACCGACCTGATACGCGGCATCGACGCTGCCGACAAACTGGCTCGCACCAGCTACGGCGACGTGGCGATGCCGCGGATGCACGCGCGGTTTGATCAGGCGCGGGCAATATTGCGGGAGATGATCGGGCAGCCGTGAATCATCCTCGCCGCGGTCGACATCTCAAGCTTAGAACATCAAGCGCAAGGATTCGTGCCCGACACAGGAGGGCCGCCTTCGTGGCCCGCTGCTTTATAACCTGCGCAGCTGGAAATCCGGCCGTAGCCGGAGGTGCTGCGAATGATCAATACACCCATTGGAAACGGGCAAGCACGGTATCAGTCACGCCGTCCACGCCCTCCTTGTCCAGCCAGGTACGCGTCCACCCCAGGCCAAACTTCCAGCGCTTCGTGGCCCACCGGTTGACGCCCATGTAGGTATTCGTGAAGCTGCCGCCCGCCACCAGCGGCTCGTCCAGGTCAACCTGCGCATGGCGCGCCACCAGCTCCAGTGCACCCCAGCTCCTTTTCGGGATCACGCGCCGGGCGTAGCCCACGTTGCGGTCGTAGGGCCGGGTTTCGCCGGTGATCACCCAGCTGCCGGTGACGTAATAACCGCTGAACTTCGGGTCACCCAGGGCGGGTGAGTCCACGGTCGCGTGGTTGTATTCCGCGAGCAGCGAGTAGGGGCCGCTATTCCACAGCGCCTCCAGGCCATACTGGAAAGCGCTTTCGGCCGCGATGTTTCCGGTGTCGACGAAAAAATCGGTGACATTGGAACCGGGCCGTCCGCGGTAGCACAAGCTTCCGTCTGCGGCGACATGGCGTACCGCCAGGCCGAGGTGCAGGAACTGGTTGCTGTCCGGTACGTCCCAGGCCAGGCCGGTGACGCGCGCGGCGTAGTCCGTGCCGCGACTGCTGCTTGAGTTGATGTCCCAGCCGTCGTTGAAGAAGCCGTAGGACACCGCCATGCGCTTCTCGTCGTCAGGCGCCGGATTCCGGTTGGCCATCATGGTGGCCAATGGGCTCGCCGGAGGATTCGGTGGACTGGGCCAACGCGCCGCCCGAGCACAGCACTGCTGCTGGCAGCAAGGCGAAACGGCGCGTCGCGGGCATCAGCCCGCGCCCTGCCCGGCAAGCCTGATCCGGAATCGGAATATGCATGATGATCGCAAATCCTCTGACTTTATTGCCAAGTTCACCGCGCACAGCCCCACCTACCAGGAAATGTAGTGTTTCACCGCTTCACTGTTTGTACTGGACTTGAGACTCACTATGTCGCCGCGCGGACGGTCCGCAGTCAGCTGCTCCAGGCTGGATTGTTCCGGCTACGGCGTCCATCAGAAATCGGACCTTGGGCTTACGCGCGTGGCACGTCGCGAGGGTTCCGGGGCCCGCATACATCATCCAGACGCAGGACGAGGCCATGGACTGCCATTTGCGCATGACGCAAGGGGGCTTACCATGGTGAGGGTGGGTACATCGTTTGAAGGACTCGGATGGGCGAAGGGAGGACCATGAACACACTTGAGGATCGAAAGTTGGCGATTCGCCACCCGCCAGCGACAGGTCCTGAAAGCGCCATGAGCGGGCGTGGTCCGGAGTTCCCGATTGAAGGCCCGGCCGGGTCCGCGGCGGAGCTGCGCACCGGCGGCTACCGGGGGCAGACCCTCGCCCTGCTCACCCAGCACGGCAAGGAGCGCGTGATTGCACCGGTGCTGGAACTCGAACTGGGTTGTCACGTGCAACTAGTGACCGGCTACGACACCGATCAGCTCGGCACCTTCACCCTCGACATTCCGCGCGCGGGTG
>JAJAZJ010000136.1 GCA_026785795.1 Pseudoxanthomonas sp. | reverse complement strand
GGTTCATTCTAACCCTGCACCGGCGCCCGCATGCCCCAGCCGTTGACTCCTGCAGCACCGCCCACCGACGCCAGCCTGGTGGCCAGTGGTCGCCGCGTGATCGAAATCGAAGCCCAGGCGCTGCAGGACGTCGCCGTCCGTCTGGATGGCGGATTCTCGGCGGCGTGCCGGCTGGCGCTGGCCTGCCGCGGCCGCGTAGTCACCACCGGAATGGGCAAGTCCGGGCACATCGCCCGCAAGATCGCCGCCACTTTGGCCTCCACCGGGACACCCGCGTTTTTCGTGCATCCGGGCGAAGCGGGCCACGGCGACCTGGGCATGATCACCGACGTCGACGTGGTGCTGGCCCTGTCCTACTCGGGTGAGTCCGACGAAGTGCTGACCCTGCTGCCCGTACTCAAGCGCCAGGGCAACCCGCTGATCGCCATGACCGGGAAGCCGCAGTCCACGCTGGCCCGCGCCGCCCAGGTGCATCTGGACGTCAGCGTGCCGCTGGAAGCCTGTCCGCTGCACCTGGCCCCGACCTCCAGCACCACCGCCACCCTGGCCATGGGTGATGCGCTGGCCGTTGCCCTGCTGGAAGCGCGTGGTTTCACCGCGGATGATTTCGCGCGCTCGCATCCGGCCGGCAGCCTGGGCCGCCGCCTGCTGCTGCATATCACCGACGTGATGCATGCGGGCGATGAAGTGCCGCGCGTGATGGCCACCGCAACGCTCAGCGAGGCGCTGGTGGAAATGAGCCGCAAACGCCTGGGCATGACCTCGATCGTGGATGTGGACGGCCGCCTGCTGGGCCTGTTCACCGACGGCGACCTGCGCCGCACCCTGGACGATTCAGCGCTGGACGTGCGCACCGCCATGATCGCCGACGTGATGACCCGCAGCCCTCGCACCATCGGCGCCGATCAATTGGCGGCCGAGGCCGCCAGCCTGATGGAAACCCACAAGATCAGCGGCCTTATCGTGGTGGATGAAACCGACCGGGTAGTCGGCGCACTCAACATTCACGACCTGTTGCGCGCCCGCGTGGTCTAACCCCATTGAACCCCTGCGTCCGCGCTGTCGGCGCGACGCCCACACGCCTCCACCAACCACGAACTATCCATCCAGCACCGTGATCCCATGCCCTCCATTCCTGACGACATCCGCCAGCGCGCCACCCGGATAAAGCTGGCGTGTTTCGACGTGGACGGCACCCTGACCGATGGCCAGCTCTACTTCGATGCCGATGGCCGCGAAAGCAAGGCTTTCCACGTGCTCGACGGTCAGGGGCTGGTACTGCTGCGCCGCTGTGGGATCCAGGTCGCGCTCATCACCGCGCGCGACAGCAAGGTGGCCGAAGCGCGCGGCCGCGAATTGGGGGCCCGGGTATTCATCGGGGCCAAGGACAAGCTTGCGCAGGTGCAGGCGCTTTGCGCGGAGCTGGACATTGCACTGGACCAGGTGGCGTTCATGGGCGATGACCTGCCCGATATGGCGGCACTGCGTGCCGTGGGTCTTGGCGTGGCCCCGGCCAATGCCCATCACTGGGTCGGTTCGCGCGTGCATTGGCAGACACAGGCCAAGGGCGGCCAGGGCGCCGCGCGTGAACTGTGCGACCTGCTGCTGGATGCACAGGGCCATGTTGACGCCCTGCTTGCGGAGTGGGGCGCGTGAGCTGGCGCCTGGGGCTGGGCCTTGTGCTGCTGCTTGCCGCTGTGCTCAGCGGGTGGTCCGCGTGGAAGCAGCGCGCCGCGCCCATCGCCGCTGCACCGGCTGCGGAACGCTCGGACTACGTGATGCGCGACTTCGAGATGACCCGCCTGGATACCAAGGGACTGGAATCGGTGAGCCTGCGTGCGCCGGAAATGCAGCGCAGCGCCCAGGATCGCACCTTCCAGATTTCCAGGCCCGTGTTCCAGATACCCGATGGCGAGGGCCTGCATTGGGAAATGCGCTCGAACAGCGCATGGGTCAGCGCCAAGGCCGATGAAGTGCGGCTGCAGGGCAACGTGGAGGGACGCAGCCCGGAAGCGGCAGAAGTGCCCACGACGTTCAAGACCGAGTCGCTGAACGTATTCCCCCGCAAACACCTGGTGACTACCCCGGAAGCGGCAACCATCACCCGGCCTGGTTCTATACTCAGGGGCGTTGGCCTGGAAGTGGACACCCAGACCAGGCAATACACCCTCTTGTCGCAGGTAAAGACCCGATATGAACCCAAATCTGCGCGCTAGCCTGCTGTTCGCCGTCGTCCTGTCGCTCGCGCTTCCGTCCACAGCGTGGTCGCGCGCGGCCGACCGTACCCAGCCGATCTACCTGGATTCGGACAAGCAAACCGCAACCATGGACGGCAACGGCATCAGCGTGTGGTCCGGCAGCGTCGCCCTCACCCAGGGCAGCATGAACATCGCAGCCGGTCGCGCCGAACTTACCCAGCGCAATGGCGATCCGGTGCGCGCGGTGTTTACCGGCAAGCCGGTCACGCTGAAGCAGCAGATGGACGACGGCACCACCATGACCGCCACCGCGGACAAGATTGATTACGACCTCACCACCGACACCATCATCTTTACCGGCAACTACACCGTGACCTCGCCGCGTGGCTCCAACAGCGGCCAGCGCCTGGTGTATGACACCCGCTCCGGCACCCTGCAGGGCGGCGGCGACGGGTCGCGGGTGCGGACCGTGATCCAGCCCAGGTCGGCAGCCGCCAAGCCAGCGGGCACCAGGTAATGCTGGTTGCCCAGGGTCTGCGCAAGCGCTACAGGCAGCGCGAAGTCGTCGCCGATTTCGGATTGACGCTTGAGCCGGGCGAAGTCGTCGGCCTGCTTGGCCCGAACGGCGCCGGCAAGACCACCTGCTTCTACATGATCGTCGGCCTGGTCGGGGCAGATGCCGGAAAAATCGAGCTCGACGGCCGCGACATCACTGCCGAGCCCATGTACAAGCGGGCCAAGCTGGGCGTGGGCTACCTGCCGCAGGAGCCCTCGGTGTTCCGCAAGCTCACCGTGGCCGACAACCTGCGCCTGGTGCTGGAGCTGCGCGAGGACCTGGACTCGGCCGGCGTGGACCGGGAGCTGGCCTCGCTGCTGGACGAGCTGCAGATCAGCCACGTGGCCGAACAGCTCGGCGCCAGCCTGTCCGGGGGCGAGCGGCGGCGCTGCGAAATTGCCCGTGCGCTGGCCGCCAGGCCCCGCTTCATGCTGCTGGACGAACCCTTTGCGGGCGTAGACCCCATCTCGGTCGGCGAGATCCAGCGCATCGTCAAGCACCTCAAGGACCGCGGCATCGGCGTGCTCATCACCGACCACAACGTGCGCGAAACCTTGGGAATCTGCGACCGGGCGTATATCCTCAATGAAGGGAGCGTATTGGCCCAGGGGGCGCCGGACGCGCTGCTGGCCAATCCGGACGTGCGTCGCGTGTACCTTGGGGAAACTTTCCGCCTCTGATGCACGCCGCGCGGCCGGGCGCCGTGACCATGGGTGATATCGGATAGAGGTATGAAGCCACGCCTGCAGACATCGATGGGTCAGCAACTGGTCATGACGCCGCAGCTGCGTCAGGCCATCCGTTTGCTGCAGATGTCCGCGGCCGAGCTTGAGCTCGAGATCACCGAAGCCGTCGAAACCAACCCATTGCTGGACTGGGACGATGGCGCCGACGCCGTGGGCGAGCCGGCCAGCGGCGACACCGCTCCCGCCGATGACGCGCCCCCGGAAGACCCGCGTGATTCCGAAACCAACGGCGATGCCGATGACTGGACCGCCGATGAACCCCCGTGGTCGCTGGATGGTGGCGGCAACAGTGGCGGCGGTTCGTTCGACGACGACGACAACCAGGGCTCGGCCGCCGAACGGGTGGCTGAAGTCGACACCCTGCAGGACCACCTGCTCTGGCAGCTGCACCTTTCCCACCTGTCCCCGCGTGACCGCAGCATCGGTGCCACGCTCATAGATGCGCTGGACGACGACGGCTACCTGCGCGAGCCGCTTGCCGGCATCGCCGAGGGCCTGCTGCCCGAAATCAGCGCCGACGAAGAAGAGATACTCACCGTACTGCACCAGCTGCAGCGCTTCGACCCGGTTGGCGTCGCTGCGCGCACGCTTGGCGAGTGCCTGCACCTGCAGCTGGCGGTGCTGTCCGATGACACACCCGGCAAGGCCCTGGCCGTGCAGATCGTGGGCGGCCCTGCGCTGGAACGGCTGCCGCGCAGCGGCATCGCCGGGCTTGCCGCGGAGCTCAAGCGCACGGTGGCCGAGGTCGAGGTCGTCGTGCAACTGCTGCGCTCGCTGGACCCCAAACCCGGCGCGCAGGTCGGCGCTCTGGAGCACGACACGTACGTGGTGCCCGATTGCGTGGTCTGGCGCCAGCGTGGGGTGTGGCGCGCGGCTCTGGCCCGCAACCACCTGCCGCGCATCACCATCCACCGCGGCTACGAGCAGATGATCCAGCAGTGCGGGGAGAACGATGCCGGCTACCTGCGCGGCCACCTGCAGGAAGCACGCTGGCTGCTGAAAAGCCTGGAAGCACGGGGCGATACCCTGCTCAAGGTGACCCGCTGCCTGCTGCGGCAGCAGGCCGGGTTCCTGGAGTTCGGCGCGCAGGCCCTGCGCCCGCTGACCCTGCGCGAAGTGGCGGTGGAAGTGGGCCTGCACGAATCCACCGTGTCCCGCGCCATCGCCCGCAAGTACGTCCGCACGCCTCGCGGCACGCTGCCGTTGCGCGCCTTCTTCGCTTCCGGGGTCGGCAGCGAGGGCGGCGGCGAGACCTCCAGCATCGCCATCCAGTCCATGATCCGCCGCCTGATCGAAGCCGAGAACCCGCGCAAGCCGCTGTCCGACGCCAAGCTTGCCGACCTGCTGAAGACCTCCGGCGTGCCGGTGGCGCGCCGCACCGTGGCCAAGTACCGTGAGGCCATGGAAATACTGTCCTCGCACGAGCGCGTGCGCATCGGGTGATAACGATTCAATAAGGATTGATCGGCCATGATGCATCCAGCGGGCGGCGGAATTGCGCATCCCCTGAGGAATCGAACTTCCACCAGGCCCGCGTGGTCAGCACCCACAACGACACCACCCGCGATGTTCGCGGTCCATCGACCCAGCAGGAGGCAAACGATGCGTATCGAGACCCATGGGCAACATATCGAAGTCACCCCGGCACTCCGGGAATACGTCGAAACCAAGCTGCAGCGGCTCGGGCGACACTTCGACCAGCCGCTGGAGGTCCGCGCCCAGCTGGGCATACGCAAACCCGACTTCGTGGCCGAGGCCACCCTCACGCTCGCCGGGCGCACCCTGCATGCTGACGCTGCCGCCGAGACCATGTACGCCGCGATCGATATCCTGGCCGACAAGCTGGACCGCCTGCTGCTCAAGCACAAGCAGAAAAAGCTGGACGCACAGCGTGCGCCCCGCGGCGAGAATGCCGATTGACCTGGCTGCACACGCCACCTCACCCCACCGCCTGAATCCGCGCGATCACCATGTCCCTTGACCAGCAAATACCCGAATTGCATGCCTGCATGCTGGATGCGCGCGATCGCGGCGCGGTGCTGGAGGCCGCCGCGCAGCAGCTTTCCTGCGAGCAGGCCGATACGGGTGAACTGCGCGCCAGCCTGCAGGCCCGTGAGCAGCTGGGCAGCACCGCGATTGGCCACGGGATCGCCATCCCGCATGGCCGCGTGCAGGGGCTGGATGCACCGCGGGGAGTCCTGTTGCGGCTGCAGCATGCGGTGGATTTCAATGCTGATGACGGCGAGCGCGTGGACCTGGTGTTCGCCATGGCAGTACCCGACCACTACACCCACCAGCACCTGCTGCTGCTCTCGGAGCTGGCCGAGCGTTTTTCCAGCCCGCAGCTGCGCGCCGCGTTGCGCAGCGCCAACGATCCGGCCACGATGCGTGCCATTCTGCTGCACACCCCGCCCCCACCGCAGATCGCCGCATGACCACCAGCATCACTGCCCGCGAACTGTTCGACCAGCAGAAGGAGCGCCTGGCCCTGCGCTGGCTGGCCGGCCAGAAGGGCGAACACCGCGAACTGGAGGCCGTTGACACGGTTGCCCGCCGCCCGTCGCTGGCCGGCTATCTGAACACCATCTATCCCAACAAGGTGCAGATCCTGGGCACCGAGGAGCTGGCCTGGCTGGATTCGCTGGATTCCAGGCAGCGCTGGGAAACCATCGAGAAGGTCGTCCAGTACCGTCCGCTGGCCCTGGTAGTCAGCAAGAACCAGTCCTGTCCCGAGGACCTTCGCGGTGCCGCGGAAGAGTCGGACACGCCGCTGTGGGTATCGCCCAAGCGCGGCCATGAACTGTTCAACCATATCTCCTACCACCTGGCCCGCACCCTGGCGCCTAGGATGACCCTGCACGGCGTGTTCATGGAAATCTACTCGATCGGCGTGCTGATCACCGGCGAGTCGGGCTCGGGCAAGAGCGAACTGGCGCTGGAGCTGCTCAGCCGCGGCCATCGCCTGGTCGCCGACGATGCGCCCGAGTTCACCCAGATTGCGCCTGACGTGCTGGACGGCACCTGCCCGGAGTTGCTGCAGGACCTGCTGGAAGTCCGCGGACTGGGCGTGCTCAACGTCCGCGAGATGTTTGGCGACACGGCGGTCAAGAAGAACAAGTACCTGCGCCTGATGGTGCACCTGACCCGGCCAATGACCGAGCCCAACCCGCATGGCTACGAGCGCCTCACCGGCGACAGCGGAACCCGCCACGTGCTGGACCTGGACGTGCCCCTGATCACCCTTCCGGTCATGCCCGGACGCAACCTGGCGGTGCTGACCGAAGCGGCGACCCGCCTGCACATCCTGCGCACCAAGGGCATCGACCCGGCGGCGATGTTCATCGCCCGCCACAGCAACCTGCTGGAAATCAGCTCGCGGTGAACAGCCACGCCGCCAGCGGCCCCGCTTCACCCACGGTGATCATCGTCAGTGGCCTGTCCGGCTCCGGCAAGTCGGTCGCGCTGAAGACCTTCGAGGACCTGGACTACTACTGCGTCGACAACCTGCCGGTGGAGCTGCTGCCCTCGTTCGTGCGCAGCCTGATGCGCGACGACACCCTGCGCCAGAAGATCGCAGTAGGCATTGACGTGCGCAACCGGCACAGCGACCTGTCGCGGCTTGCGCAGTGGCGCTCCGCACTGTCCGAGCTTGGCCTTGAAGCCACCCTGCTGTTCTTCGACGCCAGCGACGACGTGCTGCTGCGGCGCTATTCCGACACCCGGCGCAAGCACCCGCTGGCCCATTTCGGGCTGTCCCTGCCCGAGTCCATCGCGCGCGAGCGCGAGATCACCGAACCGCTGCGCATCGAGGCGGACGTCACCATCGACACCAGCGGCCTCAACGTGCACCAGCTGCGGCGCAGGCTGATCGCGGACTTCGCGCTCAACAACAGCCCTACCCTTTCCCTGCTGTTCGAATCCTTCGCCTACCGGCACGGGGTCCCGGCCGATGCCGATTTCGTGTTCGATGCACGGGTGCTGCCCAATCCGCACTGGAACGAGCTCCTGCGCCCGCTGTCCGGCCGCGATGGCGAGGTGCGCGATTACCTTGACGCACAGCCGGAGGTAGGCGAATACGTGGGCCAGGTCAGCGCGTTCCTGGACAGCTGGCTGCCGCGCCTGCGCGGCGAGACCCGCAGCTACGTGACCGTCGCCTTCGGCTGTACCGGCGGCAAGCACCGGTCCGTGTACCTGGCCGAGCGCCTGGCCAGCCATGCCCGCGCGCAGGGCTGGGACGAGGTGGCCACGTTCCACCGCGAATTGGCCTAGGCGACCGACATTGCAATCGACGCGCCGTCTTACGGCGGGGCAGGTGCATCTGTTAACGTCACCCCATGGCCTGTGGCATCCTCCTAGTAACCCATCCCGGCGTTGGCACCTCGATCCTGGCCGTGGCAACCGCGTTGCTGCGGCAGCTGCCGCTGAAGACCGAGGCATTTGAAGTGCCGCTGGACGCGGAACTTGACTACCTCTTGCCGCAGGCGTCCGCCGCATTGCGCAGGGTGGACGGAGGCGAGGGCGTGCTGGTGCTGACCGACCTGTATGGCGCCAGCCCCAGCAACCTGGCCGAACAGCTGGCGCGGCTGGGCACCCCGGTCCGACGCGTATCCGCGCTCAGCTTGCCCATGCTGCTGCGGGTGATGAACTACGCCGAACAGGGATTGGACCAACTGCCGGCCACTGCGGCTGCCGGCACGCGCAATGGAGCGATAGTCGACGATGCTTGAGCGAGAACTCACCATTTCCAACCGCCTCGGTCTGCATGCCCGGGCCACGGCCAAGCTGGTCCAGGTGCTGTCCGGCTACCGCTGCAACGCCACGCTTTCGGCCAAGGGCCGCGAGGTCAACGCCAAGAGCATCATGGGGGTGATGCTGCTCGCCGCAGGCCAGGGCACACCGGTCACGGTCCGCCTGGACGGCGAAGACGAAGCCGAAGCGATGGAAGCGGTGGCTGCGCTGTTCGAGCGGCGGTTCGACGAGGAAGCCTGACCGGTGCGCCTGTTCATCCCCGGTCACGGCGCATCGCGCGGCAGCGCGCTTGGCCGCGCCAGGGTCAGGCTGCCGCACGCATTGGAAGTCGTGGAACAGCGGATCACGGCCGCTGCCGTGGAGGCCGAACTGCAGCGCCTGCATGTCGCCGTGGATTCCACCCGCGCCGAGATGCAGCGTCTTCGCGATCGCCTGCATGGCGCGCTGGCCAAGGAGGTGGGCGAGTTCCTGGACCTGCATGCCCTGCTGCTGGACGACCCGGAGCTGCTGCACGGGCTGGATGAACTCATCCGCGCCGGCCGTTTCACCGCCGAATACGCACTGCGCCTGCAGCGCGACCGGCTGGCGGCGGTCTTCGACAGCATGGAGGACGCCTACCTCAAGAGCCGCATGGATGACCTGGACCACGTCATCGGCCGCATCCACGCGCATCTGCAGCAGCGCACCGACGGCCCGGGCGGCGTAGCCGGCGATATCCTAGTCAGCGACAACGTGGCCCCGTCGGAGCTGGCCCAGCTGCAGTCACAGGGCGTGGTGGCGGTGGTGACCTCGGCCGGCAGCACGCTTTCGCACAGCGCCATCCTTGCGCGCAGCCTGCATATGCCGCTGGTCGTCGGCGCGTCCCGGGCGCTGCAGAAGATCAACGATGGCGACGTGCTGATCGTCGACGGCGGCAGCGGTGCGATCGTGATCGAGCCCGGCCCGGAGGACCTGCGCGATTATCGCGGGCGGCTGCGCGAGCTGGCCAAGGAGCAGCGCGAACTGGGCCGCCTGCGGCTGAAGCCTACCCGCACCCTCGACGGCGTGGACATCGCCCTGCTGGCCAATGCCGAATCCGGCGAAGACGTGGCCCTGGCCCATTCGCTGGGTGCGGCCGGTCTGGGGCTGTACCGCACCGAGTTCCTGTTCCTGCAGCGCAACGAGCTGCCGAACGAGGACGAACAGTTCCGCGCCTATCGCGACGTGGTGCTGGGCATGAGCGGACGCCCGGTCACCATCCGCACCCTGGACCTGGGCGCGGACAAGGCCGATCGCACCGGGCTGGTCCTGGGCAACGAGGACAATCCCGCGCTGGGCCTGCGCGGCGTGCGCCTGTCGCTGGCCAATGGCGACCTGTTCGACACCCAGCTGCGGGCCATCGTGCGTGCCTCGGGCTACGGCCCGGTGCGGGTGCTGGTGCCGATGATCAGCAGCCGCGAGGAAATCGTGGCCGTGCGCAGACGGCTCGCCCGCGTCGCCGGAAAACTGCGCAGGCAGGGTGCGGAGGTCGCCGAGGACATCCCGCTGGGCGCGATGATCGAGGTGCCTGCCGCGGCAATCGCCCTGCAGGGATTCGTGGACGCGGTGGACTTCCTGTCCATCGGCACCAACGACCTGGTCCAGTACCTGCTGGCTGCCGACCGCAACAACGAGACCCTAGGCGAGCTCTATTCCCCGCTCCATCCCGGCGTGCTGCGCCTGTTGAAGCACGTGATCAACATTGCCAGGGAACACGCCACCCCGGTAGCCGTATGCGGCGAGATCGCCGGCGACGCTGCGCTTGCACCGCTGCTGTTGGCCCTGGGCCTGACCGAGTTCAGCCTGCATCCGGCGACCCTGCTGGAAGTGCGCAAGGCGATCCGCGGCAGCGACCTGTCGACGCTGCAGGCGCGCAGCGGCAAGCTGCTGCAGGCGCGGGACCGGGCCGGGATCGAACGGTGGCTCAAAGCAAACTCGTCGGAGCGCCCCCTGGGCGCGATGTTTTTGCCGGTATGCCATGAAACGCATCGCGCCCAGGGGCGCTCCTACAG
>JAJAZJ010000135.1 GCA_026785795.1 Pseudoxanthomonas sp. | reverse complement strand
ACCAACGACCCCCTGATTAACAGTCAAGTGCTCTAACCGGCTGAGCTATTCGGGCGGGGCGGCCATTGTAGTGGGGGCGAATGGGTCCGGCAAGGTTCCAGACGTGGCGGGCATGCCGGCTTTTCGCCGGTATTGCCCAGGATCCAGCCTGCGTCCCTGCGCCGCGCACCGCGGCAACAGCAGGGTTCAGCCCAGGCAGGGGTCGCTGCCGTTGAAAGTTTCGGTGCGTACCCGGCCGCCATTGTTGACGATGATCCGGGCGCGCAGCGTGTTCCCGCGGCAGACCCGCACGGTGAGGTTGCTGCCTGCGCTGCGTCCATCCGGCAGGTAGCGCAGACTGGGGCGGCCGACCGAGGAAAGGATGCGCAGCGACGGGTGGATGGGGGCGTTTTCGTCGCGCAGGACGTCCGCGGGCGTATCCGGCTGGCGGTTGCCGTCACGGTCGAAGAACATCAGCCAGCCGTGGCTCCAGTCGCCGTCGGTACGGCAGCCACCGGCCCGGTTGGACGGGCACACCACGGTCGGGACGCGATAGGTGACGGCGGTGCTTCGCGCCGAGGCCATGTGCGCAGTCAGCAGGTGCGTGGCCGAGCTGACCCGGCTGCGTTCACTCAGGCTCTGGTACGACGGCACGCCGATCACCAGGCCAATGGAGGTGATCGCCATGACCGCAACTGCCTCCAGCAGGCTGAAGCCGCGGCTTGCTGCAGGTACGGCACGCGCGCGGCGGGCGAGTGCGTGGAAGGGGTCGGAGCTGGACGTGGAAATCAAGCGCTTGGCGTGCATTTCGGTTCTCCTGCAGGGGCGTCCGGGGGTAGCCACAGCGTCCCGCTAACGGCTGGCCTCCGGCATCGGCGCAGGGCGCAGGCAGGGGTAGGACTTTCCCTGACACGCCTGTAATCCGGGTGCCCGCTATACTGGGCAGTCGTCCCAGAAGCCTGCCCATGACCGACCGTTTCGAGCTTGTTTCCGCCTATTCCCCCGCCGGCGACCAGCCACAGGCCATCGCCAAACTGATCGAGGGCTTCGAGTCCGGGCTTGCCAAGCAGACCCTGCTGGGGGTGACCGGATCGGGCAAGACCTACACCATCGCCAACGTGATCCAGGCGGTGCAGAAACCCACCCTGGTCATGGCCCCGAACAAGACCCTGGCCGCGCAGCTGTATGGCGAGTTCAAGACTTTCTTCCCGCACAACGCGGTGGAGTATTTCGTCAGCTACTACGACTACTACCAGCCCGAGGCCTACGTGCCGTCCTCGGACACCTTTATCGAGAAGGACAGCTCGATCAACGAGCACATCGAGCAGATGCGCCTGTCCGCGACCAAGGCGCTGCTCTCGCGCCGCGACACCATCGTGGTGGCCACGGTGTCGGCGATCTACGGCCTGGGCGCACCGGAGGACTACCTGTCGCTGCGCCTGATCCTGTCGCGCGGCGAGCACATCGACCAGCGCGAACTGATCAGGCACCTGACCCAGCTGCAGTACACGCGCAACGAATACGAGCTGCATCGCGGTACCTTCCGGGTCAAGGGCGAAGTCATCGACGTGTTCCCGGCCGAATCGGAAATCGAGGCGCTGCGTATCGAGCTGTTTGACGGCGAAGTGGAGAACCTGACCCTGTTCGATCCGCTGACCGGGGAAACCCTGCGCAAGCTGCAGCGCTACACGCTGTATCCCAAGACCCACTACGCCACCACCCGCGAGCGCGTGCTGGCCGCGATCGAAACCATCAAGCTGGAACTCAAGCCGCGGCTGGAGGATCTGTATTCGCAGAACAAGCTGGTTGAAGCGCAGCGCCTGGCGCAGCGGACCCAGTTCGACCTGGAGATGATGGCCGAAGTGGGCTACTGCAACGGCATCGAAAACTACTCCAGGCACCTGACCGGCAAGCTGCCGGGTGAGCCGCCGCCGACCCTGTTCGACTACCTCCCCGCCGACGCGCTGCTGGTCTGCGACGAATCGCACGTGACCATTCCGCAGATCGGGGCGATGTACAAGGGTGACCGCTCGCGCAAGACCACGCTGGTGGATTTCGGCTTCCGCCTGCCTTCGGCGCTGGACAACCGGCCGCTGAAGTTCGAGGAATGGGAGGCGCGTTCACCGCGCAGCATCTATGTTTCGGCTACCCCCGGGCCCTACGAGCTGCGCGAAACCGGCGGTGAGGTGGTGGAACTGGTGGTGCGTCCCACCGGCTTGATCGATCCGCCGGTGGAAATCCGCCCGGTGGCCAGCCAGGTGGATGACGTGATGTCCGAGATCAACCTGCGCGTGGCCATGGGCGACCGCGTGCTGATCACCACGCTGACCAAGCGCATGGCCGAGAACCTGACCGAATACCTGGGTGAGCACGGCATCAAGGTGCGCTACCTGCATTCGGACGTGGATACGGTGGAGCGGGTGGAGATCATCCGCGACCTGCGCCTGGGCCGATTCGACGTGCTGGTGGGCATCAACCTGCTGCGCGAAGGCCTGGACATGCCCGAGGTGTCGCTGGTGGCGATCCTGGACGCGGACAAGGAGGGCTTCCTGCGCTCGCGTGGCTCATTGATCCAGACCATTGGCCGCGCCGCCCGCAACCTGCGCGGCAAGGCGATCCTGTACGCCGATAAAGTCACCAACTCGATGCAGGCCGCCATTGACGAAACCAGCCGGCGCCGCGAAAAGCAGGTGGAGTACAACATCGAGCACGGCATCACCCCGGTCTCGATCGCCAAGCCGATCATCGACATCATGGAGGGGGCCCACAGCGAGGCAGCCAATGATTCCAGGGGCGGCCGCGGCAAGGGGCGGCGGGTGGCAGAGCCCGCGCCGGACTACGCCGCGTTCAGCCCGGCCCAGCTCGCGGCCCGGCTGAAGCAATTGGAGCAGCAGATGTACCAGCACGCACGGGACCTGGAGTTCGAGGACGCCGCGCGGCTGCGGGATGAGATCCAGGCCCTGAAGACGGCCAGCCTGGCGTTCTGAACACGCGCCGCGCCGTCGGCCCGGGTGCGGGGGCCGCGGGATCCCGCGGCGTTTCCGCGGCACAGGGCCGGATGTTATGATGCCGCCCCCAGCGCCTTGGCGTCGGACATACCGGGCGGTTAGCTCAGCGGTAGAGCACTACCTTGACATGGTAGGGGTCGGGGGTTCGAACCCCTCACCGCCCACCACGCTGGAACGGCGTGGCCCCGGCAACGGCAACATTCCAGAGGTGGCGGCAAGCAGCCGCCGAGCGTGCGACATGAGCACTACCCGCTGCCCCTGCTGACTTCCCTGCCGCCCGTCACGTTGGTGTATCCAGGGCGCGCAGCGCCTTTTTTCGTTTCTGGAACCGAACAATGATCACGATCACGCTCCCCGACGGCAGCCGCCGCGAATTCGAACACCCGGTCAGCGTCATGGAAGTGGCGCAGTCCATCGGCCCGGGCCTGGCCAAGGCCACCGTGGCCGGCGCCGTGGACGGCAAGCTGGTGGACGCCAGCGACCGCATCGAGCATGACGCCAGCTTGCGCATCATTACCCCCAAAGACGAGGAAGGCGTCGAGATCATCCGCCACTCCAGCGCGCACCTGGTAGGACATGCGGTGAAGCAGCTTTTCCCGGGAGCCAAGATGGTGATTGGCCCGGTCATCGCCGAGGGCTTCTACTACGACATCTGGAACGAGCGTCCTTTTACCCCGGAAGACCTGCTTGCGATCGAACAGCGCATGCAGGAACTCGTTGCGCAGGACTACGACGTGGTCAAGCAGGTCACCCCGCGCGCCGAGGTGATCGAAATATTCAGGTCGCGCGGCGAGGACTACAAGCTGCGCCTGATCGAGGACCTGCCCGACGAGACCGCGATGGGCCTGTACTACCACCAGGAATACGTGGACATGTGCCGCGGCCCGCACGTGCCCAACACGCGCTTCCTGAAGTCGTTCAAGCTCACGCGCATTTCCGGCGCCTATTGGCGCGGAGACGCGAAGAACGAGCAGCTGCAGCGCATCTACGGCACCGCGTGGGCCGACAAGAAGCAGCTGGACGCCTACATCCTGCGCATCGAGGAAGCCGACAAGCGCGACCACCGCAGGATCGGCAAGCAGCAGGAGCTGTTCCACCTGCAGGAAGAGGCGCCGGGGCTGGTGTTCTGGCACCCGAAGGGCTGGGCCATCTGGCAGGTGGTGGAGCAGTACATGCGTCAGGTCTACCGCAAGACCGGCTATGGCGAGGTGCGCTGCCCGCAGATCCTGGACGTGTCGCTGTGGCAGCAATCCGGCCACTGGGACAACTACAAGGACAACATGTTCTTCACCGAATCGGAGAAGCGTACGTATGCGCTCAAGCCGATGAACTGCCCCGGCCACGTGCAGGTATTCAACCAGGGCCTGCACAGCTACCGCGACCTGCCGATCCGCTACGGCGAGTTCGGCGCCTGCCACCGCAACGAACCCTCCGGCGCGCTGCACGGCATTCTGCGCGTGCGTGGATTCACCCAGGACGACGGGCATATCTTCTGCACCGAAGGCCAGATCGAGGCCGAGGTCCGTGACTTCCACGAGCAGGCGCTGAAGGTCTACGCCGACTTTGGCTTCGACCCCACTGCCGATGGAAGCATCCAGATCAAGATCGCCCTGCGCCCCGAATCGCGCCTGGGCGACGATTCCACCTGGGACAAGGCCGAAGCGGCCCTGCGTTCGGCGCTGCGCGCCTCGGGCGTGGAGTGGCAGGAGTTGCCCGGCGAGGGCGCTTTCTACGGCCCCAAGATTGAATACCACCTCAAGGACGCCATTGGCCGCAGCTGGCAGCTGGGCACGATGCAGGTGGATTTCATGATGCCCGAGCGCCTCGGGGCCTCCTACATCGATGAACATTCCGCGCGCCAGCACCCGGTGATGCTGCACCGGGCCATCGTGGGCTCCATGGAGCGGTTCATCGGCATCCTGATCGAGCACCATGCCGGATCCTTCCCGGCGTGGCTGGCCCCGGTCCAGGCGGTGGTCATGAACATCACCGATGCCCAGGCCGGCCATGCGACGGAAGTCCGGAAATCCCTTGCAGATCAAGGCTTTCGGGTCACTTCGGATGTGCGGAACGAAAAGATCGGCTACAAGATCCGCGAGCATACCCTGCAGCGGGTGCCCTACCTGCTGGTGGTCGGGGACCGCGAGAAGGAAGAGGGCACGGTCGCGGTGCGCACGCGCTCGGGTGAAGATTTAGGCACAATGGGCGTCGCTGATTTCGCCGAGCGCCTCCGCGCCGGCTAGATCGGTGCGAGCAATGTCCCGGCCCCCGCGGGGGCCGGCATGGATGTATCCCTTGGGAGATGGCAACAATCAGTACCCCCGATAACAAGCAAAACCGCAAGAACCAGGAAATCCGCGTTCCCAATGTGCGCGTGATTGGCGCAGACGGCGAAATGGTCGGCGTGCTTTCGCGCGATGCGGCGTTGGCCCTGGCCGAGGAGTCCGGCATGGACCTGGTGGAAATCCAGCCGCAGGCCGATCCGCCGGTGTGCCGCGTCATGGACTTCGGCAAGTTCAAGTTCGAGGCCCAGAAGAAGGCCAACGCCGCCAAGAAGAAGCAGAAGCAGGTCGAGATCAAGGAACTCAAGTTCCGGCCGGTCACCGATGAGGGCGACTACCAGATCAAGATGCGCAACATCCGCCGCTTTTTGGAGGAAGGCGACAAGGTCAAGATCAATATCCGTTTCCGCGGCCGCGAGATGAGCCACCAGGAACTGGGCCGCGAGATGGCCACCCGGATCGAGACCGAACTGGGCGATGAGATCGTGATCGAATCGCGCCCCCGCCTGGAAGGGCGGCAGATGGTGATGATGATCGCGCCCAAAAAGAAGTAGCCGGCCTTCCTTCTCCCTTCGGGAGAAGCTGCCCCGAAGGGGCGGATCAGGGCATGCGCCTGGAGATTGATGGATGGTTGTCAGCAGGGCGGAATTCTCCCGCCCTCATCCGGCGCTGCGCGCCCCCTTCTCAGCCCTGCACACCCTTCGGGCGCCGGGGATAAAGGACCAAGGCCCATGATTTGCAAGGAAAAGCCGTCGCGGGCATAATACGCGGCCCGGCCAGCCGGGCGGCCACCCGCAGGGTTTGGGGCAGCCACAGGACCTGTCGTAGGTTTCCTAACAGATTCAACGACTTACAAGCCGACATTGGGCATGGATGGAAAGCGTGGCCGCTTCATGAAGAAGCATCAAGGCTGCCGCCCGGGTCAGTTACAGCAACCAATCAAGGACTACCGCAATGCCCAAGATCAAGACCAACCGGGCGGCGGCCAAGCGTTTCCGGAAGACCGCTTCCGGCAAATACAAGGCTGGCCACGCCAACAAGAGCCATATCCTCACCAAGAAGTCGACCAAGCGTAAGCGTGGCCTTCGTGCAACGAACATCATTCGTGCCGAAGACTCCAAGCGTCTGGATCGTATGCTTCCGTATCTCTGAGGACTGAACAATGGCACGAGTCAAACGTGGTGTAACGGCGCGCCGCCGTCACAAGAAAATCCTGAAGCTGGCGAAGGGCTACTACAACGCCCGTCGCAAGGTCTTCCGCGTTGCCAACCAGGCCGTCATCAAGGCCGGTCAGTACGCGTATATCGGTCGCAAGCAGAAGAAGCGCAACTTCCGTTCGCTGTGGATCACCCGCATCAATGCGGCTGCCCGCATCAACGGCCTGAGCTACAGCCGTTTCATGAACGGCATGCTGAAGGCTGGTATCACCCTGGACCGCAAGGTGCTGGCGGATATCGCCGTACACGATGCGGTGGGTTTTGCGGCCCTGGCAGAAAAAGCCAAGGGCGCACTCGCGGCGTAAGCCGGCGATCTCCACCGCAAAGCAGCACCGGCAATCCATCGCCGAACACGTGGGGAAGGGCGCAAGTCCTTCCCCATTGTTTTTGCAGCCCCGGGCCAAGCCGGGCTGACGCCAATCAAGAGCCAATCGTCCATGAGCGAAATCGAATCACTGGCAGGACAGGCGCTGGCCGATATCGCGGCCGCACAGTCGCCGGACGCGCTCGAGGCGCTGCGCGTGGCCCTGCTGGGCAAACAGGGTAGCGTCACCGCGCAGCTCAAGCAGCTGGGCGCACTGCCCGCTGACCAGCGCAAGGCTGTGGGGGAAGCGATCAACCTGGCCCGCGATGCCATCTCGGCCGCCCTGGCCGCGCGCAAGGACGTGCTGGAAAATGCTGCACTGGATGCTCGCCTGGCCGGCGAAGCCATCGACGTCACCCTCCCCGGGCGAAACCCCGGGCGCGGCGGCCTGCATCCCATCAGCCGCACCCTGGAGCGCATCACCGATATCTTCGGCCGCCTGGGCTATGAGCTGGCGGATGGCCCGGAGATCGAGGACGACTGGCACAACTTCGAAGCGCTGAACTTCCCGCCGCACCACCCGGCGCGCGCGATGCACGACACCTTCTACTTCGGCGATGGTCGGCTGCTGCGCACCCATACCTCCGGGGTGCAGGTGCGCTACATGGGCCAGCACGCGCCGCCGCTGCGCATGATCGCGGCGGGCAAGGTCTATCGCAGCGACAGCGACCAGACCCATTCGCCGATGTTCCACCAGGTCGAAGGCCTGCTGGTCGACGAGCACTCCACCTTCGCCGACCTCAAGGGCACGCTGGCCGAGTTCGTGCGTGCCTTCTTCGAACGCGATTTCGAGATGCGCTTCCGCCCCAGCTATTTTCCGTTCGTCGAGCCCGGTGCCGAAGTCGATATCGCCTGGCAGCAGCCGGACGGCAGCACGCGCTGGCTGGAAGTGCTGGGCTGCGGCATGGTCCATCCCAACGTGTTGAAGAGCTGCGGCATCGATCCGGAGCGATACACCGGCTTTGCCTTCGGTCTGGGCGTGGAGCGCTTTGCCATGCTGCGCTATGGCGTCAACGACCTGCGCGCATTCTTCGAGAACGACGTGCGGTTTCTCAGGCAATT
>JAJAZJ010000134.1 GCA_026785795.1 Pseudoxanthomonas sp. | reverse complement strand
CGCGCGCCCATCGACTCGGCCGTGCGCGACAGCGGCAGGTGCGCGTGCTGGGCCATCTCCGCCAGTCGGGCCAGCGAGGTCGCGCCGACCTCGCGTTTCGGCGACTGCACCGCGCGCAGGAAGGCCGCGTCGTCGTCCGGGTTGACCACCAGGCGCAGCCAGGCGAGTGCGTCCTTCACTTCCTGGCGCTCCAGGAATGCGGTGCCGCCGCTCAGGTGGTAAGGGATGCGCAACAGCTGCATCGCTTTTTCCAGCGGCCGTGACTGGTGGTTGCCGCGGAACAGGATGCAGAAATCGCTCCATGGCGCGTCGCGCGCGATGTGCAGGAATGAGATTTCGGCGGCGACTTTCTCGGCTTCGTGGTCGCTGTCGCGGCATTCCCACACGCGGATGCGGTCGCCGTCGGGCTGGTCGCTCCACAGCTTCTTGGGATGCTCGTGCGGATTGTGTGCGATCAAGGCATTGGCCGCGCGCAGCACGCGATTGCTGCAGCGGTAGTTCTGCTCCAGCTTGATCACCTGCAGCGCCGGGTAGTCCTGCGCCATCTGCAGCAGGTTGTCCGGGTTGGCGCCGCGCCAGGCGTAGATGCTCTGGTCGTCGTCACCCACGCAGGTGAAGTCACCGCGCGGCCCGGCCAGGACCTTCAGCAGCCGGTACTGGGCGTCGTTGGTGTCCTGGCATTCGTCGACCAGCAGGTAGCCGATGCGCTCGCGCCAGGCGGCGGCGATCTGCGCGTAATTTTCCAGCACCTGCACCGGCAGGCGGATCAGGTCGTCGAAGTCCACCGCGTTGAAGGTGGACAGGCGCGCCTGGTAGCGGGCGTAGAGTTTGGCGGCCTCCTGCTCGCGCATCGAGGTGGAAGCGGCCAGCGCCTGCTCCGGCGAAAGCCCGGCGTTCTTGGCGCGCGAGATCAGGTTCTTCATCGCTTCCACCGCATCGGGCCTGGCCCCGGCCAGCAGGTCCCTGAGCTGGGCGTGGCTGTCGTCGGCGTCGAAGATGGAGAAGCCGCGTTTCAGGCCCACGGCCGCGTGCTCGATCTGCAGGAAACGCAGGCCCAGGGCGTGGAAGGTGCACAGGGTCAGGCCCTCGGCGGCATCGCCCTTCAGGCGCCTGCCCAGGCGTTCGCGCATTTCCCGGGCTGCCTTGTTGGTGAAGGTGATCGCGGCGATGCGCTTGGCCGGCATGCGGCCGGTGCTGACCAAGTGGGCGATCTTCTCGATAATCACGCGGGTCTTGCCGCTGCCGGCGCCGGCCAGCACCAGCAGCGGTCCTTCGCAGTGCAGGACCGCGTTGCGTTGGGGAAGATTGAGGGAGTTCATGCAGGCTGCGGATTGTAGCCGCTGCCAGTCCGCCAAGCGGCTAAAATGTGCCCATGGCCAAGCTCTACTTCTACTACTCGGCAATGAACGCCGGCAAGACCACCACCCTGCTGCAGTCCGCGCACAACTACCGCGAGCGCGGCATGCGGGTGCTGATCCTGACCCCGCGGCTGGACCACCGCGGCGGCAGCGGCGTGGTCGCCTCGCGCATCGGCCTGAGCGCCGAAGGCAGGGCGTTTGACCGCGATGCCGATCTCGAGCGCCTAATCCGCGAGGATATCGCCAGCCACGGCAAGCTCAACTGCCTGCTGGTGGACGAAGCCCAGTTCCTTTCGCGGGCCCAGGTGTGGCAATTGAGCGAAGTGGTGGACCAGCTGCACATTCCGGTGCTGTGCTACGGGCTGCGCACGGATTTCCGCGGTGAACTGTTCGAAGGCAGCCAGCACCTGCTGGCCTGGGCCGACGAGTTGACCGAGATCAAGACCATCTGCCACAGCGGCAAGAAGGCGACCATGACCGTGCGCGTGGACGCGCAGGGCCATGCGCTGCAGGATGGCCCGCAGGTGGAAATCGGCGGCAACGAACGCTACATTTCTGTCAGCCGCGCGGAGTTCAAGAAGATCGCACGCGGCGAAGGCAGCATCGACCCGCTGCAGCCGCCGCTGCCGTTCTCCACCTGACCTGCTCAGCCTGGCCTGCGCCGCAGCCCGCCACGCTGGCGCTGGCCCAGGCGCGGTTGATCGGGGCTTGGCTGCGAGTCCAGGTAATCGGTCAACGCCAGCGACAGCGCCTGCACCGAGACATGGCGCCTGGTGGGCTCCTTCTCCAGCGCCTTGAGCACGATGGTATCCAGCTCTGCACCGAACTCGCCGCTGGGCGCATCCTCCAGCGCGTCCTGCCTGCAGCGCTGCAGGGCGATCGACGGCGTCTGCATGTCGACCGCCAGCAGGGCCTGGTCCGACTCGGCATCGCTGCGTCTGCGCAGGCGGTAAGGCTTGGTGCCGGCCAGCAGTTCATACAGCACCACGCCCAGCGCGTACACGTCGTTGACGACGCTGGGCGCTTCACCGCGCACCTGCTCCGGCGCGGCGTACTGCAGGGTGAAGCTGCGCACCGCGGCATCGGCATGGGCTGGCGGCGGCCACGAGCCATCCAGCACTGCGGCGATGCCGAAATCCAGCAGGCGCACCGCACCGTCGTCGTTCACCAGCACGTTGGCGGGCTTGAGGTCGCGATGCACGACCTGGTGTTCGTGCAGCTGGCTGACTGCACTGCAGGCCTGCAGGAACAGCCGGATACGCCGCTCCACCGACAGCGCGTGACGAACGGCATGTTCGGTGATGGGCAGGCCGGCCACGTATTCCAGCGCGAGGTACGGCTGGCCATCGGCGGCGATGCCGGCCTGCAGCAGGCGCGGCACGCAGGCCAGCGCAAGTCGCGACAGGATCAGCGCTTCATGGTCCAGGCCGGGGCTGCGCTGCATATCGGCCAGGCCCGGGCGCAGCACTTTCAGCGCCACCTGCAGCGCGCTGGTGCCAGCTCCGCACGTGGCCAGCCAGACCGTGCTCATGCCGCCTTCTCCCAACAGCTGCTGCAGGCGATAGGTGTCCACCCGATCCCCGGGT
>JAJAZJ010000133.1 GCA_026785795.1 Pseudoxanthomonas sp. | reverse complement strand
GAACAATTTCGGCGTGCAGCCGTTGCTGGATTTCTTCGTCGAGCACTCGCCGTCGCCGCGACCACGCGCGAGTCTTACCCGTGACGTGGCGCCGGAAGAACCCACACTCACCGGCTTCGTCTTCAAGATCCAGGCCAACATGGACCCGATGCACCGCGACCGCGTGGCGTTCATGCGCGTGTGCTCGGGGAAGTTCAGCGCCGGCATGAAGGCGTTCCATCCGCGCACAGGCAAGGACTTCAAGCTCGCCAACGCGCTGACCTTCATGGCATCCGATCGCGAGATCGCCGAAAGCGCATTTCCCGGCGACGTCATCGGCATCCACAACCACGGCACCATTTCGATAGGTGACACATTCACCGAAGGCGAGCAGCTCGCGTTCACCGGTATCCCCAACTTCGCCCCGGAACTTTTCCGCCGCGCGCGCCTGCGCGATCCGCTCAAGTTGAAACAGCTGCAGAAAGGCCTGGCCCAGTTGAGCGAGGAAGGTGCAACCCAGTTCTTCCGCCCGCTGATGAGCAACGACCTGATCCTGGGCGCGGTGGCACGCTGCAGTTCGAAGTGGTCGCCTACCGGCTGAAGGACGAATACGGCGTGGATGCCAGCTTCGAACCCGTTGGCGTGGTCACCGCACGCTGGATCCGCTGCGAGGACGCGCGCAAGCTGGAGGAGTTCCGCGACAAGAATGCGATGAACCTGGCCGTGGATGCGGCTGGCCACCTGGTCTACCTGGCACCCACCCGGGTGAACCTGCAGCTGGCCGAGGAGCGCGCGCCCGGGGTGCAGTTCATGGCTACCCGCGAACACGCGCACAGCGTGGGCATGGACTGACCGCGTGCCGCCGCCGCCCACCCAACCTGCCCTGCCCGATCCGCCCGGCTTCGCGTTCATGCTGAAGCGACTGCTGCGCTCGCCGCTGCTGCGCATGCTGTACTTCGCGGTGATGCTGGTGGTGTTCTCGGAGCTTGTGGGCCGGCTGGTGCAGGCTGCAGGGATTCCGCTCAACAGCCTGAAGAACATGCAGGCCAACCTGGCCTACAGCCTGCTGGCGCTGGTGCCGTTTATGCTGGCCTATTGGGTGCTGGTGCGCTGGATCGAACGCCGGCGGGTAACCGAGCTGGATTGGCGCAAGCTGCCGCACGTGCTGTGGGGCGCGCTGGCCGCACTGCTGCTGTTCGTGCTGGTCACCGCCCAGCTGTGGGTCGCGGGCGCCTACACCATCACCGGATTCGGCGATGCGCCGCTGTGGACCCTGTTCCTGCTGACCGCGCTGGTACCGGCGATCAGCGAGGAAATCCTGTATCGCGGGATCCTGTTCCGGCTCACCGAGCAGGGGCTGGGCACGTGGATCGCCCTTCTGGTCTCAGCCGTGCTCTTCGGCCTGGGCCACGCGGGCAACCCCGCGGCGACGGCTGGGTCGTCGCTGGCGATCGCGATCGAAGCCGGCCTGCTGTTTGGCCTGATCTACCACGTGACCCGTTCGCTGTGGTGGTGCATCGGCCTGCACGCAGGCTGGAATTTCGTGCAGGGCGCGGTGTTTGGCATCCCGGTGTCAGGGATCGCGGTCGACGGCCTGCTGGAGTCGCAGCTGCACGGCCCGGACTGGCTGGATGGCGGTGGTTTTGGCGCCGAAGCTTCGCTGCTGACCGTGCTCACCTGCAGCATCGCCAGCCTGCTGCTGCTGCGCCACGTACTGCGGACGCGCAGCGCGGTGGCCCCGTTCTGGAAAGCCGCGCAGCGCACGGATGCAGAAATTGCTGCGTTGCGGTAGCGTGCAGGCATGAGCAACGAGACCGCCCCCGAAGCCCACGACAAACACCGTATCCGCCATGAGATCGCCAGCGCGCTGACCCATGGCCTGGCCGCGGTGGCCGCGCTGGCCGGCAGCGCAGTGCTGATCACCCTGGCAGCGCTGCACGGCGACGCCTGGCAGCTGGGCGCGTCCATTGTGTTCGGGGTGACCCTGCTGCTGCTTTACGTGGCTTCGACCCTGTACCACTCCATCCAGCATCCGGTGGCCAAAGGGCGGCTGAAGGTGTTCGACCACTGTGCGATCTACCTGTTGATCGCCGGCACCTACACCCCGTTCACCCTGATCGGCTTACGCGGGCCGTGGGGCTGGGGTCTGTTCATCGCCATCTGGGTCCTGGCCTTCGCCGGCGTGGTGTTCAAGCTGTTCTACACCGGGCGCTTCAAGCGCCTGTCCACCTTGATCTACGTGGCGATGGGCTGGCTGATCATGGTGGCGATCAAGCCCATGCTCAACGCGCTGGATGCATGGACCCTGGGCTGGCTGCTGGCCGGTGGCCTGTTCTACACGCTGGGCACCTACTTCTACCACCGCGAAACCATCCCGTATTCGCACGCCATCTGGCATATGTTCGTCATCGCCGGCAGCGTTTGCCACTTCATCGCGGTGACCGCACAAGTGCTGCCACCACGCCTGCATTGATGCCCCCTGTATGAACGAAAGTCCTAGGCTTTCGCAGCACCTGAACACCCGTTTCCTGATATTGGATGCATGCGAGACGATGCTGCCAATCATGTACCCTTCTACAGACGCAAGCCCTCGCGCCGAATGCTGCTCGTCTTGGGAGCCCTGCTAGCGAGCTTGGTCGTGCTGGTGCTGTTGTTCGACTGGAACTGGTTCAAGGGACCTTTGGAAAGCATGGTCAAGGCGCGCACTGGCCGCGAATTCCATATCAAGGGCAATCTGGACCTCGACCTGGGCAATGTCACTACTGTGCGCGCGGATGGACTGAGTTTTGGCAACGCGCAGTGGGCAAAGCAACCCATGATGGCCACTGCCAAGCACGCGGAAATCGATTTCGAGCTGTGGCCCCTGCTCTTCAAACGGCAGACACGCATTCCGGAAATACGCTTGTCCGCTCCGCAGCTGCTTCTGGAGGCCGGGCCCAACGGCGTCGGCAACTGGGTGTTTGGCGATGAATCCAAGGGTGAGCCCGCGCAGATCAAGCGCCTGTGGATAGACAGCGGTCGCCTGCAATTTTTAGATGAGCCCAACAAGACAGGCATGGAGTTCGCGGTCAACAGCGCAGAACCCGGCGCGACCGACTCCGCGCCACCCATCGATATCACAGGCGAGGGCCGCTGGACAGGCAACCGCTTCGTCTTGTCCGGTCGTGCGGAATCACCGCTGGAATTGACCAATCATGCAGAGCCGTATCGCATCGACCTACGCGCCAGCGCAGGTTCCACTGATGCACACGCGCGAGGCGAAGTTGCCAATCCTTTCGAGTTGCGCGATTTCAGCCTGCAGTTGGCATTGTCCGGCCAGGATCTGGAAGACCTGTATCCGCTAATTGGTATTGTCACGCCTTCCACGCCACCCTACAAACTGGAGGGTCGCCTGACGCGGAAGCAAAACACCTGGCACTACGATGATTTCAACGGCGTGGTCGGTGACAGCGACCTGCACGGTTCTGCCGCAGTCACCGTGGGACGCGAGCGTCCGCTACTGGTGGCAAACCTGGTGTCGAAAAGGTTGGACTTTGATGACCTGGCCGGTTTTCTGGGTGCCGCGCCCCAGACGGGTAAAGGTGAAGCCAGCAATCCCGAATTGAAGGCCAAGGCAGCTGCCGCAACCGCCGATCCGCGTGTGCTGCCCGATACTCCTTATGACCTCACCAGCTTGCGGGCGATGGATGCAGATGTGCGCTTGAAAGCCACCCGCGTCAATGCACCTAAGTTGCCCATCGACGACATGGATGCGCACCTCAAGCTCAATGACGGGGTACTGAAACTTGAGCCTTTGAATTTTGGCGTGGCGGGTGGCGATATTCGCTCGATAATCCGCATGGATGCGCGTGAGAACACCATTCGTACGCGCGCACAAATTTCCGTGCGCCAGCTGGATCTGTCCAAGCTGTTTCCCGACGTCAAGTTGACGCGGGATGCCGTGGGCCGCGTGGGCGGGGACATCAATATCAATGGCACCGGCAATTCCATTGCCGCCATGCTGGGGAGTGCCGATGGTGATATAGCGTTGGGCATGGGCCGCGGACAAATCAGCAACCTGCTGATGGAATTAGCAGGCCTGGATATTGCCGAGGCACTGAAGTTCCTGGTTACCAAGGATCGCAAGGTGCCGATCCGCTGTGCATTCGGTGATTTCGCCGTCAACAACGGCGTAATGCAATCGCGTGCATTGGCATTTGATACGGCCGACACCATCATCTTGGGCAAGGGCCAGATCAGCCTGAAAGACGAAACTCTGGACCTTGAACTTCGGCCACGGCCAAAAGACCGCAGCATCTTCGCGCTGCGCTCGCCCTTGGTGCTGGACGGTACATTTAAGGATCCTTCGTTCCGCCCCGATTTCAAGCGCTTGGGTTTGCGCGGAGCAGTCGCCATCGCGCTGGCCAGCATAGCGCCACCCGCTGCCCTGCTGGCGACTCTGGAGCTGGGGCCCGGCAAAGACAGTGGCTGCGGTGGTAAATACGCCAAATAGGGCGAGGTGCAAAGCCTTTGTCCGCAATCTGGCCGCGCATTTTTCATCCCGGGATTTCCAGCTCAACCAAGTTGGCGAGTTGGGCTAAGGATTCCTGCCAGCCCAGGTGGCACATTTCGCGCGGGATAACGGCGGATATGCCGGCCTGGGTGATCTTACATCCGTTCCGCACATCACATGCTTCAGGACCACGGTGACCGTGATTTCACCGGGCAGGTTGGGGTCTTCGAACTTGTCGGAATAGCGAAGCAGCCCGTTGGGAACGAGTTCAAGGTAGGTGCCACGGAAGGTGTTGCCCTTGCCCGTGGAAAAGTTCGTGAACGCCATCTTGAACGTGCCGCCGACCCTGGAATCCAGGTGGTGGACCTGGCAATTGAAGCCTTAGGGCGGCATCCATCTGGCCAGCGCAGCGGGTTCAAGGAACGCACGATATATTTTTTCGGGCGCCGCGCGAAGCATGCGATGAAGTTGGACTGTGCCGGTTGTCATGTTGACTCCCGGCTTGGTCCCAGGCCGGCTCTAGCCACCTGTCGTGGCGGGATCGATCACCGCACTGATCGGCGTGATCCTGTTGGCGGGAAAGCCCGACTTGTCGGCATGCTCTCGAATGAGCTGCTCACTTGGTGCGTTGTAGACACAATAGATCTTGTCGCCCGCGACGTAACT
>JAJAZJ010000132.1 GCA_026785795.1 Pseudoxanthomonas sp. | reverse complement strand
TCCCAAACCTCCCACGCCACCGGGGCAGTCCCTGCAGCCGAACGGGCCCGCGGAATACGGAGCCCGGACATACTATGCACTTTCCGCCGTAAAACAGGCGTGATCGGCGCGATCCCGGCGGCCTGATCCGCGTTTTCGCCTACGGATGGCGTGTTGGGCGCCGGTCACGGTGACGCCCTGCATGGATCCCTGCGAGCTCGCGCTCAGCCTGGTCGGCCTGGCTTTTGCCCTGAGCTGCCGGGCTTTCCACCTGCCCAACCGCAATCCGCCCACGTTCCCGATCCTGTACCTGGCCATCGGGGCGCTGTACGTGCTGCCTTTGCCGCTGCCGCCGGCCGACCCGGTGCAATTCCCCAAAGTGGCCGAGCACCTCACCGAAACGCAGGTGTTCTACCCGGGCAGCGGCTTTCGCTGGAGCCTTCAGGGGGTGGCTGAGGTCAACGTGGGCGTCAGCGCGGCGGCCATCCTCGGCCTCCTGGCACTGGGCCTGCTCGCGGTGTGGTGGCTACTCAAGACGGGGTGGAAACTCAAGTCCTGGACGCTATGCTATGGCGCAGGGAGCCTGGGCAAGGGGGAAGGCATGCGCATAGTGAGCGTGGTCGCGTTGTTGCTGGCGATCGGGATTTGCGCGCCCGCGATGGCGCAGGTGGACGTCGCGGCCTACCTCAAGCGCGACAAGTACGAACGCATCAAGATTTCGCCAACCGGCGAGTACCTGGCGGTGACCGTGCCGCTGGAAGACCGCACCGCCTTGGCGATCGTGCGTCGCTCGGACAAAACCATGACCGCCAAGGCCGTCGGCGCCGAACATTCCTTGATCGACGATTTCTGGTGGGCGAACGACGAACGCGTGGTCTTGGCCATCGCACAACGCCTGGGAACCCAGGACGCCCCGTTTTCTACCGGCGAACTGCATGCGGTCAACGCCGATGGGAGCCGTCCCATGCTCCTGGCCAGTCCCGCCGGCATCAGTGACATGGCCAACGCAGGCGGCACCACCCGCCTCGCGCCCGGAGCAGCGGTGTTCATGATTGATCCGCTGGCAGGCGACGACCGCAACATTCTGGTGTCGGCGATGCAGCTGACCGCCGACCCGCAGACGCGCGTCGAGAAGATGGACATCTATAGCCGGAATCGGACCACGGTCGCCACGGCACCCGTACGCAATGCTTCCTTCGCCGTCGATGGTGCGGGCCAGGTGCGCTTCGCTCGTGGCGCAGGGTTCGACAACGTCAGCAAGCTGTACTACCGCGATGAGCGCGGCCAGGATTGGCGCCTGGTCAACGATGAGGCGGAGAGCGGCGTGGTGGTAGACGCCCTGGGTTTTTCCCAGGACGGCAAGACCGCCTACCTGCGCAGCGAAGTGAGCGGCGGGCCGGATGCAATCTTCGCCTACGACCCGCTCACCGATAAGCGCAGCCCGCTTATTCGCGATCCAGTCGCCGATCCGCTCGGCATCATCGAACGCCTGGATTCACATGAGCCGGCCGGCGCATGGTTCATGAGCGCTGGCATTCGCAGCCGTTTTTTCGACGAGAAATCGCCCACTGCGCGCCTGTACCGCAGCCTTGAGAGGGCGTTTCCCGGCCATGCCGTGGCGGTGACCTCGACGACTCACGATGGCCGCTTGGCGTTGTTGCACGTGTGGAGTGATCGCAACAGCGGCGACTTCTACCTGTTCGACACCACCACCAAGCAGGCCGACCTGCTGTACAGCCGGCGCGAGTGGTTCGAACCGGCGAAAGTGTCGCCGTCACGCGCCATCGAAGTGACGGCGCGGGACGGCATGAAGCTGCATGGCTATCTCAACTTGCCGGTCGGCCAGGAGAAGCAGCTGCCGTTGGTGGTGTTGCCGCACGGTGGTCCGTACGGGGTGTTTGATCGATGGGAGTTCGATGACAGCAGCCAGATGCTGACCGAGGCCGGCTATGCGGTGTTGCGGCTGAACTACCGTGGCTCGAGCAACTACGGCCGCGACTATTCCCATGCCGGCGCCCGCCAGTGGGGCAAGCGTATGCAGGACGATCTGACCGACGCGACGCGTTGGGCCATTGAACAGAAGATTGCCGACCCGTCCCGCATCTGCATCTACGGCGCCAGCTATGGTGGCTATGCGGCGCTGATGGGCGCAGCGAAGGAGCCTTCGCTGTACAAGTGCGCGGTTGGCTACGTAGGCGTGTACGACCTGGAGAAGATGCACAAGGACGACGCAAAGTTCAGTCGTTCGTGGAGGACGTGGACCGAGGAATGGCTTGGTGAACGCGATACGCTTGCCGAAGTCTCACCGGTCAACTTCGCCGGCCGCATCAAGGTCCCGGTATTCCTGGCCGCAGGGGGCCAGGATGAGCGTGCGCCGGTCGAGCACACACGCAGGATGGAGAAGGCACTGCAGCAGGCAGGCGTGCCGGTCGAATCGCTGTATTTCAAAAGCGAAGGCCATGGCTTCTTCAAGGAGGAGCATCGCCGCGAGTACTACACGCGCCTGCTGGCGTTCCTTTCCGTGCACCTGGGCGGCGCCAGGGCGCGATGATCGAACATCGGGCGCAGCTTGCGCCCGGGGCTCCGGCGATATCTCTCAGGCAACATCCCTGAAGTAGGCCTGCACTTCCCCGTTGATCTTCAGGGTCATCGGATTGCCGCGGCGGTCCTTGGACTTGCCCACCTGCACGCGGATCCAGCCCTCGCTGACGCTGTACTCCTCCACGTTGTCGCGCTCCACCCCATTGAAGCGGATGCCCACGCTGCGCTCGATCGCAGCCTCGTCATGGAACGGGCTGGCGGGGTTCAGGGCAAGGCGGTCGGGAGGCGTGTCGGTCATGACGTGGTCGTGGAGTGGACAGGGGCGACAGCATAAACCAAGCCCAGCCATCCAGCCCCAGCCCTCCCGCTAGTGCGTGCCCGTGGCCTGCGCGCGTGCATTGCGGATCACCGCACGCATCAGCTCCCGATCCACATGTCGCGAAATCGGCACAGCCCCCCGGGCAACCGCGCGTTGGCGCAGCTCCAGGGTCACGTCGTAGTGCGCACCGCTGGGCTTGTCCTGGAACGCACGGTAAGGAATGCCCAGCGCCGCGGCCATCACGTGCAGCTCCTCCAGCGTATCGGCCATCAGGTGCGCCCAGCGCTGGCCGCGCCACAGGGTGACCGGGTCATCCACGTAAACCGTCATCGTTCGCGGCTGGTCGTGTGCCGGACCATGGGATGGACTCCAGCGACGGGGCGAGGCAGTGTTCCACAGTCCAGGCAGGCAGGCCAGCCGCAGGCGGGCGCCAGGTCCATCGCGATTCGGATGCTTTCCAACCGCAGCCGCAGGGGCCACACTCTGCGCTGCTGTTCCCGGTGATGCATGTGATGAGCCCGCCTGACAACGAAGCAGACTACGGTGATGCCGGAATCGAGCCCGAGCTTGATCCGGATGCCGATGAACTGACCCCTGAAGCGCTGGTGTGGCAGCTGCTGCTGCTGATCAACCCCGGCGATGAGGACACCGCGCTACGCCAGTTCGCGCACTACCGGGAGCTCCTGAGCGAAGCGGACGAGGACGCGGAACCGGTGTGGGTGCTGAAAGACGCCATCGACTGGACGTCGGGCTTTTTCGTCGATGCCCATGACGGCGAGTCGCTGGTGGACAGCATCAACGAACTGGCCAGGCGCTGGAACATCGACCTGGACTGGGGCGGCGACCTTGATGACGAGGATTTCCGCAACGCCACCGATGTCCCTGCGTTGATGTCCACCGCCCACGACGGCCTGCGCGAGCGCGGCTACACGCTGTGGACCTGGGACACCGGCAGCGACCAGCAGGCAGGCTGGATCAGCCTGAGCCGTGATGACGAAGCGATGCGACTGGTGGCCGCGGCGCTGAAGATCGAGCTGCGGCCGGGCAGTGACGCCTTCTGACCGCGACGCTGACGCCTAGGTCCCGCCGGCGGGCCGCAGCTCGCGCCGCACCCAATCGTCCAGCATTGCCTTCTCGAAACGCAGCGGGTCGCTGCTGCCTACCGAGGAGCCCATCATGAATCCGGCATTGCTGAGTCGGCGGTCGCCCTGGTCGATCACGTTGCCCTGTGCGTCGGTGCGGGTGAGGGTCAGTTCGATGCGCGGCGGATAGATGTCGCGGACGATGCGGGTGTCCTGCAGGTTGGGGCCGCGCCACGGCTCGTAGCGCCCGGCGCGCATGACATCGGTCAGGGTGACCTGCAGGGTCTGCCCGGGCGGCAGCTGGCGCACGGCGCTGCGCTGCAGGTGTTCGGCCAACTGCTGCACCCAGTTGCCGCGCTGTGCTTCCCAGCGGTTGCCGCTGAAACGTATGTCGGAGAATTCGGCAGGGTCGGTCCAGTCCACGCTGACCGGGCCGCCCGCAGGCAGGCTGCGCGGTGCGTCCAGGTCGGTGACGTTGCGCGATTTGGCCGTGACAGGGCCGGCGACCAGGCAGGCCAGGAGGATGACGGCGACTGTGTTCATGAGTTTCATCGTGGCGCTCCGCTGCAGACCCTGCGCTGATTCTGCGCCAGCCACGCCGCGCTGACCATGACGCAGTCGCGCGCTGGGCAGGGTGGTTGGGGTTCGTTCATGCGCTGGCTCAGCTAGCCGGCAGCGCCTCGGCGCCTCCACGC
>JAJAZJ010000131.1 GCA_026785795.1 Pseudoxanthomonas sp. | reverse complement strand
TCAGGGCGCGACGCAGGGTGGGTGCGGTGAGGGAATCTTCGGGAGCGGCCATGCGGACCCAGTCTGCATGATCCGTGACCGGCATCCTGTTGCGGCGCAGCAGAACGTGGCCGTGGTCGCACGCCCGCGGTATCATCGCGAGTTGAGTGGTCCTTCTATAAGAGCACCCGCCATGCTGCGCATCAGCCTCGTCCTGTTCATGCTCTGCGCCAGTGCGCACGCCATGGCGCAGAACGGCCGCGAGGCCGCCGCCATGGCTGGCGAGTGCCCGGAGGCGGAGGGGGCGGTCGGCGAGGAGACGGGTCAGCAGACCATCGCGCCGCCTGCTGCCAGCGCGGCGCGAATCAAGTCCGCCAAGCCCGCTGCGCCCGCGCCCGCCAGCACTAGGGGCGGCGGCGACGACAGCCTGCCGCGCAGCCGCAGCTACAAGTGGCAGAGCTTCCTGCCGGGCATGTTCCGCTGAAGGCAGGCCTGTTTGGCTGGCTGAAGCGCCCATCGCCCAGCGTTGATCACGCGTTGTGGTTGGAGGTGCGTGCCAGCACGCCCTGGCTACGGCCGCTGGAACCGGCGCGCGAGGCACGCCTGCGGGAACTCTCAGCGACCT
This sequence comes from Pseudoxanthomonas sp., assembly GCA_026785795.1. Classification (GTDB taxonomy): domain Bacteria; phylum Pseudomonadota; class Gammaproteobacteria; order Xanthomonadales; family Xanthomonadaceae; genus Pseudoxanthomonas_A. The sequence goes on along the minus strand of JAJAZJ010000131.1, from coordinate 12,613 downwards.
TCCTTCTGCAGAAAACGATCACGCCTTTGGCCGGATTGGCGCTGGGGCCCGCCCAGCGTCTACAGCTGGCCGCGCTGTGCTGCCTGCCGCTGCTGGAGTTTGGCCGGACCGGACTGCAGGGCTGGTCACAGCTGCTGGTCTATCCGGATGCCTTCCGCGTAAGCCGCAGCCACACCGATGCGGCCGGCGTGCTGCATGAGTATGAAGACGAGCTGGCCGGCGAGTCGTGGGAAGCGGGGCCGCTGGTCCTGTCCTGGGCGGATGTGCAGGCGGACCTGGCCGAACCGGATGCGGGCTACTGCGTGGCCATCCACGAAATGGCCCACAAGCTCGACGCGCTCGACGGTGCGATGGACGGCACCCCGCCGTTGCCTCGCGCATGGCATCGGCAGTGGGCGGCGGATTTCCAGCGCAGCTACGATGCTTTTTGCCTGCGCGTGGATGCGGGACACGAGGTGGCCATTGATGCCTACGCCGCAGAATCGCCGGAAGAATTCTTCGCAGTCACCAGCGAGTACCACTTCTCCGCGCCAGGTCTGTTGCGGTCGGAAATGCCCGAAGTGTCCGCGCACCTGCAGCGCTTCTACGGCAACACAAGTCCGTAGGAGCGGCCCGTGGGCGCGAGGTCTTGCGGGGGGTATGGCGCCCTTATGGGAAGTGTGAAAGCTTGCGCCCACGGGGCGCTCCTACGGGGGCTGAGCCTACAAGCCTTGCGGCAGAATCACTTCGAAACGCGCGCCGCCCATTTCGGTTGAACCGCTGACCTGCAGCTCGCCGCGGTAGCCGCGCACCAGGTCCTGCACGATGGCCAGGCCGATGCCGTGGCCCTGCACGCGCTCATCGCCACGCACGCCGCGCTGCAGGATCCGGGCCACGTCTTCGTCGGCAATGCCCGGACCATCGTCGTCCACCGCCAGCAGCAGGCCGGCGCGGCGATTGCCGACCGTGGTCGTGGGCTTGGCGGTGAGCAGCACCCGCGTGCGCGCCCACTTGAAGGCGTTCTCCAGCAGGTTGCCCAGCAATTCCTGCAGGTCGCCGGGCTCACCGTGGAAGCGCGCCGCGGGGTCGATGTCGAACTCGCAGACCACCCCCTTGCTTGCGTAGACCTTTTCCAGCCCGCGCACGATTTCCTCTGCGTGGGAATCAATGGGGATGGGCGCAGCGAATAGCGCGTGGCCACTGGTGGCGGCACGGGTCAGCTGATAGCTCACCAGGTTGTTCATGCGTTTGAGCTGCGTGTCCAGTTCCTCGCGTAGTGCGGTGGCGTGCACGCCTACGTCCAGCTGGGCGCGCAGCACCGCCAACGGGGTCTTCAGGCTGTGGGCCAGGTCGGCCAGGGTGTTGCGCTGGCGCTCCAGGTTCTCGCGCTCGCTCTCGATGAAGGCGTTGATGCTTTCGGTAAGCGGCTCTAGTTCGCGCGGGTGTCGCTCGGTCATGCCTCTGGCCTGGCCGCGCTGCACCCGGGTCAGTTCGTTGATCACGCGCTGCAGAGGGCGCAGGCTCCAGCTCAGGATGGCCACCTGCAGCAGCAGCAGGATCACGCCCGCGCTGCCCAGATACACCCACAGCGCAGCGCGGAAAGTGCGCAGCTGCGATCCGAGTACGCCGGAGTCCTCGGAAATGAAGATCGAGTACGGAATCTCCCCGTCCGGACCGCGGCTTGCGTAGATGCTGCCCAGGCCGAAGCGGTACAGCGCGCCGGCATTCCCGTCGATCTGGGTCATGGCCAAGGGTCCCTGGAACACTTCCTGCAGCGGCCGGAGCATGGCCGTTTCAGCCAGGGCCGGACCCAGCGTGGAATCAGAACCCCAGTGCCCTGCCGGCAGTACGACTTCGGCATACAGGCCGCTGCCGGGCTGGCTGAAGCGCGGATCCACCGGCAATTCCGGCGGGATCAGGCTGCCGTCACGCGCGAATTCAACCTTGTTGGCGTAGGACAGGGCATAGCCCTTGAGTCGATGGCGCAGGTTCTGTTCGGCGGTGCTGACGAAGGCGCGGTCCAGCGCAAAGCCGGCCAGGGCGAGGAAGGCGAGCAGGCCCAGGCTGGCTGCCAGCAGCTGGCGTGCGCGCAGCGAGCGCGGACGCCACCCGTCGAAGGGATCGCGCCCGCGCGGGGTGCCGCCAGCGTCCCGCGCGGGGGGCATCAGCTCTCGTGGTTGCGCGGGATCGCGAAGCGGTAGCCGCGTCCGCGCACGGTCTCGATGGGCTTGAGCTCGCCTTCGGGATCCAGCTTCTTGCGCAGCCGGCCGATGAAGACCTCCAGCACGTTTGAATCGCGGTCGAAGTCCTGCTGGTAGATGTGCTCGGTGAGGTCGGCCTTGGAGACCAGCTCACCGGCATGCATCATCAGGTACTCCAGCACCTTGTACTCGTAGCTGGTCAGGTCGATGTTGCTGCCGTTGACGCTCACCGTCTGCGCGGCCAGGTCCAGGGCGACCGCGCCGCATTCCAGGGTCGGCTTGCTCCAGCCGGCGGCCCGGCGCAGCAGCGCGTTGACCCGGGCCAGCAGTTCCTCCACGTGGAACGGCTTGACCAGGTAGTCGTCTGCGCCCTGCTTCAGGCCTTCCACCTTGTCCTGCCAGCTGGAACGCGCGGTCAGGATCAGCACCGGGAATTTCTTGCCCTCGTCGCGCAGGGCCTTGATCAGCTCCATACCCGACATCTTGGGCAACCCAAGATCGATGATGCCGACGTCGAAGGGCACCTCGCGGCCCATGTACAGGCCTTCTTCGCCATCTTGGGCGGCATCTACGGCGAAGCCTTCGCGCTTCAGGCGCGCGGCCAGGGTTTCGCGGAGGGGGGCTTCGTCTTCGACCAACAGGATTCGCATGGGCTCTCCCTTTCTGGAGCAGGCGACCGACCGGTCGCGGGTGATGGTATGGGGCGGATGGTTTCCCGGGAAACGGCCGGCAATCGCGACAAGCTTACGGGCGCGGTGGGTTATCGCTGCGTGGACGTGACTGTGGCTGCGAATCGGAGGCGGGCGAACGGCGTGCGTCGGCAGGCCCGCGCTGCGGATCGTCGTCCATGTAGCGGACGCGGCCACGGTCATCCATCACCTTGACCCGGTTGATGTCACGGCCGTCGTATTGCACGCGCTCTGCCCCCAGCACCTGGCCACCGGTTTCACGCTGCGCCCGGCGCACGGCGTCCGACAGGGACGCGGCCGAACTCTGGCTACGTGCCTGCGGCGCGGCGGGCTCCGCCCGCTCCGGCGCGGGCGCAGTCTGGGCCCACCCGAGCGCCGGGAGGACGCAGCCGGCGGCCAGCAGCAGGCAGGAATACGAGGAAAGCAGTGATTTGCGCATAACGGAATCGTAACGGGTTTCGGCTTCCCTGAATGAACGGGAGCCCGACGCCGCCCTTGTGCAGTGGGGGGTATGGGGGCCAATTCTGGGCCGTAGCGGTGAATCCGATCTGAACTTATCCACAGCCCGGCCGGCTCCGTTCAGCTTGAAGCGGCCTCAGAAGATCTCGGCCACGCAGCAGCGCAGAGAGCCCCCGGCCGCCTCGATGGCATCCAGCGCAACGCTGCGCACCTGGAAGCCGGCGCGGTCCAGCGCAGCGTGCGTGGCCGGGACCAGCGCGGCTGCGGCACTGGCGCTCATCCAGACCGAATGGCCGCACAGCGCGATGGCGTTGCCGGCGAACGCCGCATGTTCCTGCGCTGCCAGCACGATGCCGTGAGGCGCGTAAGCAGCGACGATGGTTTCGACCACCCGAGGGTCGGCAAACCCCTGCGGGCAGACCAAGGCGGCCCGCCCGGCCAGTACCGCCAGCACCACGTTGGCGTGGTATTCGCCGGGTGCCAGGTCAAACATCAAGGTCGCGCGCAGGCCGAACGCCGCATGCATCAGCGCGGCGCCGGTTTCGTCGCAGCGCTCGGACAGTCCGCAGTAGCCCAGTCCACGCGCGCGGTCGATGACCAGCGAACCGGTGAGCTCGCACGGATGCGATTGCCGTGAAAGGTCTTCGATGGTGCAGCCCAGCACTTGGGTGAAGAAGTCGCGGATGTCGCGGCGCGTGGTTTCGCGCTGGCGCACGGCGTGGCGCATGCGGCCGATGATCAGCCGGCCCGGCACCGTGGCGAAGGCATTGTTGGGGAACAGCGCGTCGGGCGTGTCAGCATCGCCGGGGAAACAGACGACCGGCAGTTCGCTGGACAGGGCGCGATGCAGTTCGTGGTGCTGGCGGTTGGCGCAGCCGGGATCGAAATCGCTGCCCTCGTGCATATAGCGATTGTCGCTGGCGGACTCCTCGGCCCGCGCGAATCCATCCGGCGCCACCAGGAACGCGGCGCGCGCGGTAGCCGTTCCGAAATCCGGCGTACAGGCCTGCGCCATGCGCAGGAACGCGGTGGTGTCACGCGTGATCATCGGGCTGCTCCGTGTGCTGCATGATCGCACGCGGACCATGCTGGTCAAGAAGGTGTCAGGCGCTGCAGCGCTTGCAAAACCCCGAGCCCGGCATCCGTTCCCTTGTTGATGTACCTCTCGTCGGCGCTGCCACGGCCGCAGGCACCGCGTCGGGCGGCGCTCAGCGGGTCGAAGGCAAGCGCAGCACGCGCACCCGGGACCTGCGCTGGGCCGCCGGCCTTGCGCAGGCCTGTACCCGCGATGGGCATGCACACCGCTCGCCTATACTCGGCCACGATGAATTCCCCGTTGATCGACAGCCTGCTGGCCTGGATCGCCGCGAACCCCGTGGCCGCGGGGGCGGTGATATTCCTGATCGCCTTCTTCGATGCACTGATCCTGCTGGGTGCCATCGTGCCCGCGCTGCCGCTGCTGTTCGCAGTGGGCGTGCTGATCGGCCTGGGTGAAATGTCCGGGCCTTACGCGGTCGCCTGCGCGGCGCTGGGTGCATTCCTGGGGGACGGCCTCAGCTTCTGGATAGGCCGGCGCTGGGGTCCGCAGCTGCGCGGGAAGTGGCCCTTCCACAAATTCCCGCAGCTGCTGGACCGCGGTGAGCTTATGTTCCGGCGCAATGCGATCAAAAGCGTGTTGATTGCACGCTACGTGGGGCCGATCCGGCCGTTCGTGCCCGCCATTGCCGGCATGCTGCACATGCCGATTCAGCGCTTCCTGCCGCTCAGCGTATTCGCTGCGATCAGCTGGGCGGTGCTGTTCCTGGCCCCAGGCTGGATCCTGGGCCAGGCCTATGAAGCCGTGGCCGCCGTGGCCGGGCGCCTGGCGCTGGTCATCGGCTTGCTGCTGATGGTGCTGGCCCTGGCTTGGGCGCTGGTGCTTTACATCTACCGCTGGTTCGCTGCCCATGCCGACAGCCTGCTGAAACGCGCGCTGGCCTGGTCGCACGCGCATCCGGTACTGGGCCGTTACTCGATGGCGGTGTTCGACCCGGAGCGGCGCGAATCCGTCTCGTTGGCCCTGCTCGCGGTGCTGCTGCTGACCTTCGGCTGGGTGGCGTTCGCGTTCCTGGCGCTGGTGATCGGCCGCGGCGAGCCGCTGCGCATGGACCTGGCCGTCCACCAGACCATGCTGGCCCTGCGCAATCCACTGGCCGACTACCCGATGGCGGCCCTGGCCACGCTGGGCGATGCCGCAGTGCTGGGACCGGCGGCCGTACTGGTGCTGCTGTATCTGGCCTGGCGCAAGCGCTGGATGGCCGCTGGCCACTGGCTGGCGGCGCTGGCCTTCGGCCTGGCGCTGACTACCCTGCTCGGCGCCTCGGTCGACTTCCCGCGGCCACCGGGCGTGACCCGCGGCTTCAGCTTCCCTTCCATGCAGATCACCATGGCCACGATCAGCTTCGGCTTCTTCGCGGTGCTGATCGCGCGTGAGCTGCCGGGCCGCCGCCGGATCTGGCCGTACATGGTCTCGGGCATCGTGGTCGCGATCATCGGCTTTGCCCGCCTGTACCTGGGCGCGCACTGGCTGAGCGACGTGGTGGGCGGGATGCTGCTGGGCATCTTCTGGCTGCTGGTGCTGGGCATTGCCTATCGGCGCCGCACCTCGCGTTCGTTCTGGATGAAGCCGCTGGCCGCCGTGTTCTACGGTGTCATCGCGGTGGCTGCGCTATGGCATGCACCGCGCCAGATGGAGCGGATGCTGGACCAGTTCGAAGTGCCCCAGGTAGTCGAATCAATGGCCTTCGAGGCGTGGCGGCAGGACGGCTGGCAACAGCTGCCGGCGCGCCGCAACGAATACGACGACCAGCAGCGCTGGCCGCTGGACGTGCAGCTGGCGGGGCAGCTGGCACCGCTGCAGGCACAGCTGGAAGCGGCCGGCTGGCGAGTGCAGGAACAGGCGGGCTGGCAGCAGGCGCTGAACCTGCTGGAGAGCGATTTGCCCGATGCGGACCAGCCGGTGTTGCCGGCCACGCTGGGCACCCGCGCCGAGAGCCTGTTGATGCTGCGCGAAGTCGGCCGGCCCGGCGAACAGATCGCCCTGCGGCTGTGGTCTGCGCCGAAAAAACTGATGCCCGGGGAGGTCCCGCTGTGGGTGGGCAGCGCGCAGATCCTGGAGCACCGGCGCGCCTTCGATTACATCGGCGTGTGGAGTCCGCTGCGCGAATCGGGCCCGGCGCTGGCGCTGCTGGCAGCTGACCTGGGCGCACTGCCCCAACGTAATGCCCGGCACCCCGACACCGGGCTGCCGGTGCTGCTGATCCGCAGCGAGGCCACAGCGGGAAACACCCCTCTCCCGGCGCGCTAACAGCGCCCTGCTCAGGGCACCAGCTGCAGCAGCTCCTGCAGGCGCACGTGCGGATCATCCTCCTGCAGCAGCGCCAGTCGCTGGGTGTCGCTGATTGGCATGAACTCGGCCAGGCGCCAGCCCACCCACGCTGCGTCATCGAAGCGTGCGTTGCTCACCTTGCTGTGCTCGCCGCCGACTTTTTCCAGAAAATGCTGCAGCAGGGTGGAAAGCAGGGCGTGTTCCGGGCGCAGCGGATCGTCGATATCTGCATCGCACCAGCGCACGTCCGCCACCACCAGTCCGCTGTCGCGCACCCGCGTCCGGTCGACGTGGAAACGCCGTGCGCCCCGCACCTGCAGGGTCAGCAAGCCATCCGCGCCAGTATCAAAGTCCTCGATCACCGCCTCCGTGCCGAAGGCGGCCGGCGTGGAACGCGCCGCGGCCTCATCGCCCTCCAGGATCAGGCAGACGCCGAAGCCGCTGCCCTGGCGCCCGCAGTCACGCACCATGTCCAGGTAACGGCGCTCGAACAGGCGCAGGCCCAGCGCCGCGCCCGGCACCAGCACGGTGTGCAGCGGAAACAGCGGCAGCGAGTCAGTCGACGGCATCGGCATGCCTGGCAAGAACGTCCGGCCAGGCCTGCAGTGCGGCCAGGAAGCGGCGTGGTGCGCCGTCGAAGCCGCCATTGGACATGAACACTACATGGTCACCGGGCTGCGCCAGCGCGGCCAGCTGCGTCACCAGGGACGCCACGTCGGGCGCGGTGCGCGCATCCCCGGCCATCGCGCCCACCACCTTGGCGGCATCCCAGGCCAGTTCCGGGCGCTGCAGGAACACCACCACGTCGGCGCCGTCCAGCGAAGGCGCCAGCGCCGCGGCGTGGGCGCCCAACCGCATCGAATTGCTGCGCGGCTCCATGGCCACCACGATGCGCGCGCCGCCCACTTTCGCGCGCAGGCCCTGCAGCGTGGACTGGATGGCGGTGGGGTGGTGGGCGAAGTCGTCATACACGGTGACGCCGGCGACATCGCCAATGATTTCCATGCGCCGCTTGACGCTGCGGAAAGCGGTCAGCGACGGAATCACTGCACCCGGCTCCACGCCAACGGCATGCGCGGCCGCCAGCGCCGCCAGCCCGTTGAGCACGTTGTGCCGGCCCAGCATGGGCCAATGCACGTCGCCGATTTCCCTGCCGTTGTGAAGCACGGCGAAGGCGCTGCCGTCTTCGCGGACCAGCCGCGCGCTCCATTCCAGCGCAGGGTCGAAACCGAAGCGCTCCACCGGCGTCCAGCAGCCCATCTCCAGCACTTCGGCCAGGCGTGTGTCTTCGCCATTGACGATCAGGCACCCGCGCCGCGGCACGGTGCGCACCAGGTGGTGGAACTGGCGCTGGATCGCGGCGATATCCGGGAAGATGTCGGCGTGGTCGTACTCCAGGTTGTTGAGGATGGCGACCAGCGGCCGGTAGTGCACGAACTTGCTGCGCTTGTCGAAGAAGGCGGTGTCGTACTCATCCGCCTCGACCACGAACTCGCGGCCACTGCCCTTGCGCGCGGACACGCCGAAGTCTTCGGCCACGCCGCCGATCAGGAAGCCGGGATCGCGACCCGCCGCCTGCAGCAGGTAGCTGAGGATGGTCGTGGTGGTGGTCTTGCCGTGGGTGCCGGCCACCGCAATCGTGTCCCGGCCGGGAAGCACGTTTTCTGCCAGCCATTGCGCGCCGGACGTATAGCTGCGGCCTGCATCCAGCACCGCCTCGACCGCGGCATTGCCGCGCGAGAGCGCGTTGCCGACCACCACTTCATCGCAGTCTGCGGAAATGTTTTCCGGCAGGTAGCCCTGCTTGAACGGGATGCCCAGGGTCTCCAGCTGGGTGGACATGGGCGGATAGATGGCCTGGTCGCTGCCTTCGACCTGGTGGCCGAGCTCCCGCGCCAGCGCGGCCACGCCGCCCATGAAGGTGCCCGCAATGCCGAGGATGTGGAGTTTGCTCATGGCGAAATTGTCGCCGGTTTGGCCAAGACAACGAAACCCAGGCGCGTTGTAGGAGCTGCGCAAGCTGCGACTGCCGTATCGCAGACGTCCATGATGCTTGCCACGGCCGATATTTCGGGTCGCAGCTTGCGCAGCTCCTACAAAATCCCTCAGCCGATCTCTTTGGCCGGGGAGAGCGCTTCGATCAGGCGAATGAACACCTCGTCCAGCGAACCCACCCCATTGACCACGGTCAACTGGCCGTGCTGGCGGTAGTAATCGATCACCGGCGCCGTCTGGCTGGTGTACTTGTCCAGCCGGTTGCGCACGATCTCGGGGGTATCGTCCGCGCGGTCTTCGGCTGCGGCGCGGCCGGCGATCCGTTCCACCAGCAGTTCGGTGGGCACTTCCAGCTGCACCGCGTAGTCCATGGGCTGGCCGATCCTGTGCAGCAGCGTAGCCAGCGCGTCGGCCTGCACCAGGTTGCGTGGATAGCCGTCCAGGATGAAGCCATTACCGACATCGGGCCGGGCCAGGCGGTCTTCCAGCATGCCCAGGAGAATCTCGTCGCTGACGAAATCGCCGCGCGCCATCACTTCCCTGGCCTGCACGCCGAGCGTGGTGCCCGCCGCGACTTCGGCCCGCAGCAGGTCGCCGGTGGAGATATGCGGAACCTGCAGGTGCTCCTTCAGGCGCGCCGCCTGGGTGCCCTTGCCCGACCCGGGTGGGCCCAGTAGAACCAATCGCATTGCCTGACTCCCAAAACAGGATTTTCCGGAGGGCGGGCGGCAGCGCTAGACTTCACCCACACGACTGCGCGGCCACGCGCAATGTCCCCAGCTTACCGCATCCCACCAATCCGGAAAGAAACCGACCATGGCTGAAGGCACTCTCTTGTACGCGCAGTCCGGCGGCGTCACCGCCGTCATCAATGCCTCCGCTTCGGCCGTGATCACCGAAGCCCGGGCCCGCAAGGTCAACGTGCTGGCCGCCCGCAACGGCATCCTGGGTGCGCTGCGCGAGGACCTGATCGACACGACCAGGGAGTCCGCCGCTTCAATCCGCGCCCTGGCCCATACCCCGGGTGGCGCGTTCGGGTCCTGCCGCTACAAGCTGAAGTCGCTGGAAATCGACAAGGCCAAGTACGACCGCCTGCTGCAGGTGTTCAAGGCCCACGACGTGCGCTACTTCCTTTACAACGGCGGCAATGATTCGGCCGATACCGCGCTCAAGGTTTCGCAGCTGGCCAAAACCTACGACTACCCGCTGACCTGTATCGGCGTGCCCAAGACCGTGGACAACGACCTGGCCGTGACCGATACCTGCCCCGGCTTCGGTTCTGCGGCCAAATACACCGCCGTGTCGGTGCGCGAGGCGGCGCTGGACGTGGCGGCGATGGCCGAGACCTCGACCAAGGTCTTCGTCTACGAAGCCATGGGCCGTCACGCCGGCTGGCTAGCCGCGGCTGCGGGACTGGCCGGCAAGCATGCGGATGACGCGCCGCAGATCATCCTGTTCCCGGAGCGCGCCTACGATGAGGCCGCGTTCCTGGCCCAGGTGAGCAAGGTGGTGGCCAGGGTCGGCTGGTGCGTGGTGGTGGCCAGCGAAGGCATCCAGTATGCCGATGGCCGTTTCGTGGCCGATGCCGGCGGCGGCAAGGATTCGTTCGGGCACACGCAGCTCGGGGGCGTGGCCTCGTACCTCGCCGGCCAGGTCAAGAACGAGCTCGGCATGAAGGTGCACTGGACCCTGCCCGACTACCTGCAGCGTTCTGCACGCCATATCGCATCGAAGACCGACTGGGACCAGGCGCTGGCCGTAGGCAAGGCGGCGGTGCAGTTTGCGCTGAAGGGCCAGAACGCGGTGATGCCGGTGATCGTGCGCACCAGCGATGCACCCTACCGCTGGAAGATCGAGGCCGCGCCGCTGACCAAGGTGGCCAACCACGAGAAGAAGATGCCCAACCGCTTCATCCGCAGGGACGGCTACGGCATCACCGCCGCCGCGCGTACCTACCTGGAACCACTGATCCGTGGCGAGGCCTATCCGCCATATGCACGCGACGGGCTGCCGGCCTATGTGTCGCTGAAGAACGTGGCGGTGAAGAAGAAGCTGCCGAAGTGGCAAGGGTGATTGCATAGCCTGAATCCTGGCCGCTGCTGGCCACCCGCCTGGCCCTGAAGCCTCCGCTTGCGGGGCGCAGCCAGGGGGGAAGCACCCAATTGCAGACCCGTCGGTGCACCCGATGTCTGGCGGCCTGCCCCCCATCCGGTCATACTCCGCGGGCTCCAGGGATCGCTGAACACCACCCGATACGGGCTGCCGGGGCGCTGAAGCGTCGGGGCAGTCGCCAAGCCCGCTGCATGTTTCGAGCGGATTGCCCCGTGCTCGCGTTGCGTTTCGCCATGCGGTCCGCTGGCTGTCATCCAAAACCTTGGGAGGGGTCATGCTGGAACAACACGGTTTGACGTTGGCGCTCGTCTGCGCCGCGATTGCGATCATCTACGGCATCATTTCCACACGCTGGATCCTCAGGCAGCCCGCAGGCAATGCGCGCATGCAGGAGATCGCGACTGCGATCCAGGAAGGTGCAAGCGCCTACCTCAACCGGCAATACGCCACCATCGCCGTCGTCGGCGCGGTGCTGTTCGTGCTGCTCGGATTCTTCCTCGACTGGCCCACGGCGATCGGCTTCCTGATTGGCGCGGTGCTGTCCGGAGCCGCCGGCTATATCGGCATGAACGTGTCGGTGCGCGCCAACGTGCGCACCGCACAGGCCGCGCATAACGGCATCAGTGCGGCCATGGACGTGGCCTTCCGCGGCGGCGCCATCACCGGCATGCTGGTGGTCGGCCTGGGCCTGCTGGGCGTGGCCGGCTACTACCTGGTGCTGGTCAAGCACATGGGCGTCACCGGAGATGATGCGCTGCACGCGCTGGTGGGCCTGGCCTTCGGTTCTTCGCTGATTTCAATCTTCGCGCGCCTGGGCGGCGGCATCTTCACCAAGGGCGCCGCCGTCGGCGCCGACCTGGTGGGCAAGGTGGAAGCCGGCATTCCCGAGGACGACCCCCGCAATCCGGCCGTGATCGCCGACAACGTGGGCGACAACGTGGGTGACTGCGCCGGCATGGCCGCGGACCTGTTCGAGACCTATGCCGTCACCGTCATCGCCACCATGCTGCTGGGCGGGATGATGTTCGCCGCCGACACCAACGCCGTGCTGTATCCGCTGGTGCTGGGCGCGGTGTCGATCATCGCCTCTATCATCGGCGCGTTCTTCGTGCGGGTGAAGGAAGGCGGTTCCATCATGGGCGCGCTGTACAAGGGCGTGATCGTGTCCGCGCTGCTGTCGGCGGTCGCGTTCTGGTTCGTTACCGAGAACCTGTTCCCGGCGGGCCTGACTACCCTGGACGGCAGCCAGACCTACTCTGCGCTGGACCTGTTCCTGTGCGGCGTGATCGGCCTGGTCCTGACCGGGATCATCGTGTGGATCACCGAGTACTACACCGGCACCCAGTTCAAGCCTGTGCAGCACGTGGCTGCCGCTTCCACCACCGGCCACGGCACCAACATCATCGCCGGCCTGGGCATTTCCATGAAGTCCACCGCGCTGCCGGTGATCGCGGTGTGCATCGCGATCTGGGCGGCGCACGCGCTGGGCGGCCTGTACGGCATCGCCACGGCGGCGACCGCCATGCTGTCGATGGCCGGCATGATCGTTGCCCTGGACGCCTACGGCCCGATCACCGACAACGCCGGCGGTATCGCGGAAATGGCGGAACTGCCGCCGGAAATCCGCAACATCACCGATCCGCTGGACGCCGTGGGCAACACCACCAAGGCGGTGACCAAGGGCTATGCGATCGGGTCGGCCGCGCTGGCCGCGCTGGTCCTGTTTGCCGACTACACCCACAAGCTGCAGTCCGCCAACCCGGGCGTGGTGTTCACCTTCGACCTGTCCAACCACATGGTCATCATCGGCC